>JBOHVR010000578.1:0-9607 GCA_050735755.1 Binatia bacterium | reverse complement strand
GTTTGGGATTGCGCGCCTTCTAACGAAGACCGCAAAGGTTTCGTTGACTTTGCCTGCTCATGCGACCCTGACGAATCTCCTTTCCGCGTTGGCGCAAAGGTTTCCGGTGCTGGCGGGACAGGTGATTAATCCTGAGACCAACACTCTTGCCGCCGGACACGCTTGCAACATTAATGGTCGCACATTCGTGCGCGATCCAGGCACGAGGATCAATCCGGGGGACAGCATCTTTCTTCTTTCTGCGGACGCGGGAGGGTAGCCGTGTACGGCTTTCACGGCCAGCTGCTTCATATCGATCTCAGTACCGGCGTTTCTAACCGGCATGATCTGGAGGAGTCCTGCCTGCGAGCGTGTCTCGGGGGGATAGGTCTTGGAAGCAGGTTGCTTTACGATTTCGCCGCGCCGGGCGTCGATCCCTTCTCACCAGCGAACCCTTTGATTTTCGCCAGCGCGCCCCTGGTCGGCACTGGCCTCACGACCACCGCCAAATTCGCCGTAGTCACCAAATCCCCGCTCACCGGCTTTATCGCCGACTCCCTCTCTTCCAGCTTCTTCGCGCTGGAGCTGAAGCGCGCCGGTCTTGATGCCCTCGTGGTTACCGGCCGGGCTTCATGCCTGGTTTACGTCGTTATCCGCAACGAGCAAAAGGTAGAGATAAGAGAAGCAGCGCATCTGCATGGAAAGAGCGCGACTGAATGTGAAGCGCTTATTCACTCCGAGCTAGCGGATGCGCGAGTGCGGGTGGCGGCCATTGGCCAGGCGGGAGAGAACCGCGTGCGCTTTGCCACGATCAGCAACGAAGGCCGGCACGCAGGCCGCGGCGGGGTCGGCGCGGTGATGGGAGCAAAAAATCTGAAGGCCCTTGCGCTGCGCGGCCATGAGGAGACCCCTGTGGCCGATCCGGCTGGCGTCGGGACTATCGCTGAATCGATGCGCCAGCGGAGCCTCGGCTCGCTCACCGATAAATACCGCAAGATCGGCACGGTGGCTAATCTGGCGGTATTCAACCGGCTTGGCACCTTGCCCACGCGCAACTTTCAGCAATCGACCTTTGACCACGCCGACGCCCTGAGCGGAGAAAGCCTCACGGAAAACAGCTTCAGCCGCAGGAATGGTTGTGCTTCCTGTACCATTCGTTGCGAACGGCTGTTCAAATCTCTAACCGGAGGAGAACAGCGCCTGGAATATGAAACGCTTTTTGCTCTAGGACCGTTGTGCGGTATCGAGGATTCGGAGGTTGTGCTTCAGGCTGCGCGCCTCTGTGATCGGTACGGACTTGATACCATCAGCACAGGCGGCACGCTCGCGTGGGCGATGGAGTGCGCGGAAAAGGGGCTCTTGCCTGAGGCTGATGACTTTGGGTTACGCTTCGGTCACTCCGCCGCGTTTCTCGCCGCGATTCCCGCCATCGCCGACCGCAGTGGGCTCGGCGCTCTCCTGGGCGAGGGATCGAGGCTGGCTGCCATGCAGGTTGGGGGGGAAGCATCCCACTGGGCGATGCACGTCAAGGGGCTAGAGCTCCCCGGTTACGAGCCGCGCAGCTTGAAGAGCATGGCACTGGGCTTGTCGGTTAGCCCGCGCGGCGCCTGCCACAATCGTTCAGGCGCTTACGAACTTGATTTCTCGGGTGACGTTGATCGCTTCAGCGCAGATGCAAGGCGAGGCGCTTTGGTCGCTGCGTCGGAAGACTTCGCGACGGTGCTTGATTCACTGATCATCTGCAAGTTTCTGCGAAAGTGCTTCGCTGATTTTTACGCGGAGGCTGCGGAGCTGCTGAGCAAGGTCACGGGTTGGTCTTGCTCAAGCAGCGAACTGCGCCGTACCGGAGAGCGTATTCATACGCTTAAGAAGTTGTTCAATATCCGCGAAGGGTGGCAGCCGGAAGACGATTGGCTGCCTCCTCGGCTGCTGGCCGAGTCGCTTCCTACCGGAGTAGGGCGCGGCACAGGCTTAACCCCGGCTGAACTGAGGGAAATGATCCAGAGCTATTACCTGGCGCGCGGATGGGATGACAGAGGATTTGTTCCGCAAGAGAAGTTACAGGAGCTGGAAATCACAAGTCCGGTTTCGGGTCTCGAGTCTCGGGTTTCGGGTCAGCTCGAAACTCAAAACTCGAAACTTGAGACGGCGAAGTGACAGGAGGAACGAGCCATGCCAACTGATGAGACGCGCCGTATGCTCAAGGTATTTGGTGTTGCAGTGACCGCGTTAGAGGATGCCGTCGAAAAAGAGGCGTCACCCGAGGAGCTGAGAAAAGCAAAGGCTGAGGCCCGCACCCGCCTCGAAGAAGTTACGGCGTTGGTCGAGCGGCTGAGTGCAAGGAAAGAGTCATGATTTCGGCTTGTTTCACCGTGCCAAAAAAGTCTCAACTCAGCGCTGCCGGGTTTTGTCGCCCGGCATTTGATCGATCTCCGTCTCGTTCCATGCGGTCGAGCCATCCACGCTTTCCACATTGAACTGGTAGTCATAGACCAGCGAGCCCCCGTAGGCGGCGCCGTAGGACACAAGTGCTGCTGCAAGGACCGATAGGATCATCGTTGAGAGACCGGCGTATCCGTCATCGAACTGTAAAAGGCGGACGATAATGTCCGCGATCACGATACCAGTGACGGTCAGCATCACGGCCATATGCCAATTGGCTGTGCGCCAAACTTGCGTGTGTTTAGCTTTGCCCGGAAACCCGGTTGAAGGTTGTCGGTCCATGCCCTTCCACCAGTCCCAGAAGCCAGTGAGCGCGGTCCCCAGAGAGACGATGGCGCCGGCGATGATCACATAGGTACCAGAGACAAAGAAATCTCGGGCTACACTACCAGAGGGGCCAAAGTAAGAGATGGCGTCGAATACCGCCACCAGCGCATAACAGACGATCGGGAAATCGGTAAGAGGCGGATGAAGTGGCTTGCCTGCCCAACCACGCAGTCCTCTGAACTCGCGACCTTTTAAGGTGATCGATGGTTTGATCGAGAATAGTTTGGCCATGTCTCCCCCTGGCTATCTCACATGTATTCTGTTGAGGCTTTCCGTTGGCGAATGGCCCAAGGAGAACTCAACTCTTAATCCATGTCATAGCGCAGCCTGCTTCCATTAAGCCTGCCTGCGCTCAGAACAGACAATCCTCTTAACAGTCCTTCTACTCCCAGAGAATCCTCTATATCAAGCGGATCATCTGTTCCAGCCCACCTCGGAGCGCTGCGCGAACGCGAGTGCATCACCTTTGCAGCAGCTTCATCTCCTGCCGCGCTGATCCAGCCGCGGATCTCGTTCTCCAAGCTCGGAACAAAAATGAGCTGCTTCCGTACAGGCTACTTTTTCACTTCGAGGCCTCGAACAGCCGAGCCAAATAACCCTACAAGGGATCTTAAGGTAGCGCGCGCGTTACGCGGATGCTGCCGCCCAAGGAACAGCCCTAAAAGTCATTTTGAGAGATTAAAAGTAATTTTTTGTAAGTATCATTGATTTTTTTCTTACCAAAGAATAGAAGCTAGGGCGGATTGCCAACGGAGGTGAGATGGGGGAGCTTTTAAATACCAAGCAGGTAGCAAAGTATTTGGGAATCAATGAGAAGAAGGTCTATTACCTCGCCAAGGCGGGCAAGCTCCCTTGTACCAGAGTCACCGGCAAATGGGTGTTCCCAAAGAAGCTGGTCGATGAGTGGATTGAGGAAAATAGCCGGGCCGTTGTCCGGAATAAGAAAAGCGCGCAGAGAGATTTTCTGTTAGCCGCGGGCAGCGATGACCCGAGCCTTGGCATCCTGCGGGATATTTATACGTCTCGTAAGTCACCCGCCGCGCTCTTCATGGCCACCGTGGGAAGCAGCGACGGGCTCACAGCGCTCCGAGATGGCGTGGCGGATTTTGCCCTGGCTCATCTGTTCGATCCCGAAACCGGCGAGTACAATCTCCCGTTTATTCAGAAGACGATTGCCTCAGGTGTCGCCGTGGTCCAGCTTTTTCGCCGGGAGTTGGGTCTGTTGCTCAGGCCCGGCAACCCGCTGGGCCTGCGAACGCTCGCGGATCTCACACGAACCGGCGTGAGCATGATTAACCGACAGCGAGGCTCCGGCACGCGCCATTACATCGATCAAGGATTTTCGACGCTCGGCATCGACCCCAAAACGATCAAAGGATACGACGATTCTGTCGTTACTCACCTGGAGGCCGGATTGAGGATACTAAGACAAGAGGCCGATGTGGGAGTGGCTACCAGAGCGACCGCCCATCTACTCAGCCTCCATTTTATTCCTCTTACGCAAGAACGCTTTGACATTTTAATACCCAAAGAACGTTTCTTCTCCCCGCCCATGCAGATCCTTCTGGAAATCGTTGGATCGCGGGAGTTTCGCAGTCGCGTGGAGGCGATGGGCGGATACGACACCTCAGAGTCCGGCCGCATCATCGCGCAGAGTTAAAAATGGAGGCAGCCATGCGAAGACCAGTTACTTCAAAAGCTGTGCTCGTAACACTCATTGTTGTTTTGACCCTCATCGTTGAGCTCTGGGCAGGCGAACCCACGAGCCGGAATGTGATCCTTGCAACCACCACCAGCACTCAGGACTCTGGGCTGTTGGATGTTCTAGTGCCTCTGTTCGAGAAAAAGAGCGGCTACAGCGTAAAAACAGTGTCGGTTGGCACCGGCCAGGCGCTTGAGCTGGCGGCTAAAGGCGAGGCTGACATGGTGTTCGTCCACGCGCCGAGCCTGGAAAAAAAGTATGTCGCCGCTGGAAAGTTCCTGAACCGTCGCCTCGTCATGTACAATGATTTTATCATTCTCGGTCCGGCGGATGATCCGGCCAAGATCAAAGCGATCAAGAGTAGCGTCGAGGCCTTGAAGTTAATTGCTTCGACTGGCAGCAGATTCGTCTCTCGGGGAGACAACTCCGGTACCCACAATCTTGAGAAGTCGCTTTGGAAACAGGCAGGGATTGAGCCTAAGGGCGGCTGGTACATCGAGTCGGGCCAGGGAATGGGCGCAACCCTGGGCATCGCCAACGAGCGCAATGGCTATACGCTCAGCGATCGGGGAACCTATCTCGCGTTTCGCAAACGGGTGACCCTCGCCGTACTTCTCGAAGGCGACAAACCGCTCTTGAATATCTATTCAGTGATGGAGATCAATCCGGCGAATGGCTCGAGAGTGAACACCGTTGGGGGAAAGGCCTTCGCTGACTTTATGGTCTCCTCAGACGCTCAGGCTGTGATCAAGACATTCGGCCTGGAAAAGTTCGGCCAAGCGCTATTCATTTCCGTCGCTGGCAAGCGGGAAGAAGAGGTCGGAGGATAAGATGGAACTGATCTGGGACGGAATCAAACATGCCTTCCGGCTTGTCTTCACCGGTGACGCTGAAGTGCTCGGAATTACCCTCTTCTCGCTCCAGGTTTCCGGCACGGCCACAGGACTCTCCCTGCTCGTGGGAATCCCTCTAGGGATTTTTATCGCCATGACCCAATTCCCCGGCCGGAGTCTCGTCGCCAGCCTCATCAATACCGGGATGGGGCTTCCGCCGGTGGTGGTGGGGCTCTTTGTCACGATATTCCTTTGGCGGAGTGGCCCGCTCGGCCTTATGGAGCTGCTCTATACCCCGACAGCCATGATTATTGCCCAGGTGATCATTGCCCTTCCCATCGTCGCAGGCCTCACGACGGCCGCCTTCCAGACTTTGAATCCGAATCTAAGTTTGCAGCTACTGGGCATCGGCGCCTCGCGGCTTCAACTGCTTTGGCTACTCTGTAAAGAGGCTCGGCTTCCCCTGCTGGCGGCAGTGATGGCTGGCTTCGGAGGAGTTATTTCCGAGGTTGGGGCTTCGATGATGGTCGGTGGAAACATCCGGGGGCAGACGCGGGTGCTGACGACGGCCACAGTGCTCGAGACAGGAAAAGGCAACTTTGAAATCGCTATCGCTCTGAGCTTGATCCTCCTCCTTCTCAGCTTTGCCGTGAATTTCCTCCTCACCCATATCCAGCAACGCGAGCAGTTGAGATGGCCGAGGCTCTCCTAACCCTGCAGGACGTTTTGGTCCAGTACGGCGATTCTACGATCCTCGATGTCTCCAACCTGTCGGTTTACTCTGGGGAAGCGCTCGCAATCATCGGTCCTAACGGAGCGGGAAAGTCCACCTTGCTGCGCGTCATGGGGCTACTCGAGCAGCCGAAGCGAGGAAGAGTTTGCCTTCAAGGCCAGGAAGTGGACCAAAGAAATGTCTTGCCGGTGAGGCGCCGCATGGCAAGCGTTTTTCAACAGGCTCTGCTTTTGAACGCTTCGGTTTATGAGAATGCAGCTCTGGGCTTAAAGCTGCGAGGTTTGGATCGACGTTCCGCCGAGCAACGAGTCCTGCCATGGCTTGAGCGCTTAGGAATCGCCCATCTGGCTCGAAGGAAGGCGCGCGTTCTCTCGGGAGGCGAGGCTCAACGGACGAGCCTGGCGCGCGCCCTGGCTCTCGACCCTGAGCTTTTGTTGTTGGATGAACCTTTTTCGGCGTTGGACCATCCTACCCGCGAAGGACTTCTTCTCGACCTGGAGACGATCCTGCGCGAAACCGGCATCACTACGGTGTTTGTCACTCATGACCGCAACGAAGCTTTCATTTTCGGGGACCGGGTAGGTGTCTTACTCGGTGGACGACTTCTCCAGGTGGGAGCCACTGCGGAGGTCTTTGCTCAGCCGGTCAATGAGGTAGTAGCGCGCTTTGTCGGCGTTGAAAATATGCTTTCCGCGGTTGTGGAAACGGCGACTGATGGATTGGTCCGGCTCCGTTTCAACGGGGGCAGTGCGGAAGTCTTCGGCCGTTTCCAGCCGGGTGAACGGGTGCTCCTCTGTCTTCGGCCCGAAGACATCAACTTGAATCTACCATGGGCAGAGAATGCGAAGTCGAGCCCGCTTAATCGGCTTACGGGGACAGTGGTGAAAATCATCTCATGGGGGTCGCATTACCGATTGGAACTGGAATGCGGCCGCTGCCGTCTCATAGCTTCCGTCACAAGACCTTCTTTCCTTGAGCTTGAACTAAGTGAAGGAAAGGAGGCGGTCGTCTCGTTTGAAGCTTCTGCGGCTCATTTGATCAGGCAAGAATAGGACGGGTGTTGCCCCAACGGATATCCTTTGCCACAATGCCTTCCGCGGAACGATATGTCTCAGTTCTCCTTCGCGCAGGGCTTTCGTTTTCTTCAGGAAGGTAAATTCAATGAAGCTATCGAAGCCTTTCAGGAGGCTCTCAAAGAGCAACCGGACCTGGCGGAGGCTCATTACAATCTCGGCAACGCCTACATTGGTCAGCGAGATTACGGGTCAGCCCTGGCGGCCTATGAAAAAGCTATTCGTCTCAAGCCAGGCTTTGTGCAGGCGCACACCAATCTCGGCTTCGCCTACACCCGATTGGGGCGGCATGAAGAGGCAATGTCGGCCTTTCAAGAGGCGATTCGCTCGCAGCCTGACTTTGCGGAAGCCTACCTGCAGATGGGCCTAATGCATCTGCAGCGGGAGGAATTCGAGCAGTCAGTAATCTCTCTGCGCGACGCGGTCCGCTATGATCCCCAGCATGGCGAAGGCTACAGAGCGTTGGGACTGGCCTATCTTCGCTGTGCCGCGCATGCGGAAGCAGTCGAATCGCTAGAGCAAGCTATGCGGCTGCTGCCCGAGGATCCTGAAACCCATTTTCATCTTGGCATGGCACTCTATGAACTCGGCGATTATCCAGCCGCGTGCGACTTGTTTAATTGTGTTGTAAGTCTTCAGCCGGAAAATCCCCATGCGCATTTCAACCTCGCCCTCGCCTATCTGGCGTGGGGAAACAGGAAAAAAACAGAGGAGATTTGCGCTAAACTCGAGGCTTTTGATCCATCGCTTGCCGATGAGTTGCGCCGCGAAATCGAGAGCCGGCGCTGAGGCGACGAGCTTGCTGACATTGACTGAGTTGTCCCCGTGCGATAGAACGCAACTATGGGGACAAATTGGGGGCTGTTCCTCTGTAACTGTCGCCAGACACTTCCTATTGATCGCGAACGGCTCGTTTTTCCCATCGTTCCATCTGTACTCTCCTTTGCAAGCAATCCTGAAATTGACGTCCGCGAGTTTGCCGCGCGCGCCAGCCGTGAACGACTCGATCGCGTTGTGATCAGTTGCTGCGCCGGTGCCGGTATTTTTGAGGAAGCCTTTGGCGCTTGCGGCCCGCAGTCTCCGAGAGTCCACTATCTTGATCTGAAAGATTCTTGTTTCCGGCCGCACGCTGATCCTGAGAAGGCTCATGGAAAAGCAATCCGACTGTTGCGGGCCGCCATGGAGAGTGCCGAGCTAGACTCACAGCCGGTATATAACCGGTTGTCTGCCGGCAACCGAATCCTCATCGCTAGCGATGATCCTCAAGGCGCGGAGCTTGCGCAACGCCTCCGTGATGTGGCCCAGCCGTTTTTTGTCGTTGATCCATCCGTCTCGACTCTTGATGTCTTTCAGTCCTGGCAGGTCCATCGCGGTCGGATTATCGAGGTCAAGGGACGTCTGAGCGACTTCCACGTCACCATTCAGGGCATCGAAGCGCCAAAGGCACCCGGTAAAGAATTACACGCTGATCAAGTCGTTATCATTTCACAGGACGGGAGGCCCTCCTTCAAACAGCGCACGGGCTTACACCTGCTCAATAATCCAAGTGAGGCTGAACTTAACCGTGTTGCCGATAGTATCCGTGACCTGATCGGTGATTTTCTAAAACCAGTGCACGTTCTCTACGATACCGCTATCTGCGCTGGAGGAGTGGCCGATCAGGAAGCGTGCGGAATCTGCATCACCGCCTGCCCCTACGATGCGATCAGCCGCGAGCCGGAAAATCATCTCAGGATGAAAATAGACCACATGGCGTGCGAGGGATGTGGTGCCTGTGTTTCGGCCTGTCCCACGACGTCCATGAGCTTTACCGAGCCCTCGCCGCACGAGCTATATACGCGAATCGCGGCCCTGCTCACGCCCTTAAGCTCAGGCAGCGATGGCGAGCGTTTGGTCATCCTGTTTCACTGCGGTGAACAGGGCAAGCGCGTGCTGGAAGAGGCAGGAAAAAGACCGCTGCCATACCCGGCAACCGTTCTTCCTGTTGAGGTACCCTGCCTCCGCTATGTTTCCGAGGCCAACATGCTTGCGGCATTTCGTCTGGGCGCCGCCGGACTCGGGTTTCTTGGCTGTGAGAACTGCCCGCATGGAGAGCGGGAGTTGTTCCATCAAAAATACGATTTCTGCCGTATCACATTGGACGCCTTTGATATGGGCCGCGGGCGCCTCTGTCTCATCACGGCCGACGATAATACGGCGCCTCAAGTGATCGGAGCCCTCTCGCGCTTTGCCGACGCGCTTGAAGTAGCGCCGATTCGCTGGGACGGTAAGCGCTTGCCGCACCGGGACAATCGTGAGGTCATTGCCGATGCAATCGGAGTCTTCATCGCGCAGACGGGCCACGAACCTGGACGGAAACCACTCGACACGGCGCATCCTTTCGCATTTGCCGAAGTCCGCGCTTCCGGCTGTACGATGTGCCGCTCCTGCGTGAATGTCTGCCCGACCCATGCTTTCAGTCTCGACGAAAACAGTCAGTCTCTTCAATTTAAGCACATCTCCTGCGTGGCTTGTGGAC
>JBOHVR010000577.1:0-4932 GCA_050735755.1 Binatia bacterium | reverse complement strand
AAGTAACGCTGAGCGAAAACCCCAAAAGCAATAAACTAAAACCGATGGCGGCGCGAGGATTCCCCATGGATCTCAACCTGTTTCTTTTTTTCCCCTTTTGCAACCACTTAAATGTTCGCTTGACAGTTTCCGATTTCAGTGGGTAGATGTTTCGTTGACACCAACAGGAGGAAATCAGATGGCTAGCCCGCAACTCGAAGGCATTCTCATGCCTATGCCCACTCCGTTTCATGAAGACGGCGCAGTAGACTATGACGCGCTCGACGCGACGGTGGATTTTTATCTCGCGGCGAAAGTTGAAGGTTTATTCGTTCTCGGCACGCACGGCCAGGGAATGGTCCTCGAAATCGACGAAAGGAAGAAAGTTTCCGAACGGGTCGTTCGCAGGGTGAATCGGCGGGTTCCCGTCGTCCTTCACGTGGGAACGGCCAACACGTTCTCATCCATGGACTTGGCGAAGCACGCCGCGGGTTTGGAGGTGGACGCGATCGGTCTCGTCGAGCCTTATTACTACCCGCACAACGACTATGAGATCTACGCGCATTATCGCCGCGTCGCCGCGGCGGTCCGGGGCACTCCGTTGTTTATTTATGACAATCCGGAGACAACCCAGCTGCACCTGTCGCCGCCTAAGGTCCTGACCTTGCTGGAAACAGTCCCGGACATCTGCGGCATCAAAGTTTCGTTCAGCACTTTCGACGAGCTCGTGCAGTACGCTCGCAAGATGCCCAAAACCCTGGGCGTCTTTCCAGGCTCCATCTTGTCCCTTTACCAGGGCTATTCAATGGGAATTCGCGGCGCCATTCATCCGCCGACGAGTCCCTTTCCGGAAGTCTGTGTAAAAATGTATCGCGCGCTTAAGCGCAACGATCTCGCAGAAGCGCGCGCAGCGCACGATCAGATCGTGGCTTATCTCGGCGTTATTCAGGACTTCATCAAAGATCATGGCCGTGGGATTTTCTTTGAAGCCATGCGCTTTCGCGGGCTACCCATCAAACGCTTCCCCCGTTGGGACTGTGTTCCCCTTAATGACGAGGAACGGGGCAAGTTCAAACTGGCCCTCGAAAAAGTCGGTCTCTTGCGGGCGATAGGATGAATCCGCTCACGGCAAAGGTCCCCTGTAATTCGTCGTAGTTTGGGCCGCCGATCCGCCCGGGTTTCCAAGCTACTTCGTTGCGTGCAGTTGCCGTAGAGTCCTACTACGCATCAGACGCTTACGTCCGGACCACAACCTCTTCCTCTTTGGTTTCAAACACGGTGCCGAAGGGCGCTGATATTTCCTGGGTGTGGCTTGTGATATCCGGCGCTTCCGCGGGCTTGAACAGTCTAGGCTGGTTGTTATCAGTAATCTTGCCGGGAACGAAAGACACCTCGCGGATCTGGCGATCACGAATCCGGCAGCGTGCCATAATGGTTTCCCGGATTGTCCAAGAGTGGAGATCATGCACGAAGTTGGCCAAGCCGTAGAAAATAACCTTTCCTTTGTGCACTTCGATCGGCTGAATCAAATGAGGGTGATGTCCGACGACCAAGTCAGCGCCCGCCTCGACGGCGGCGTGACCCATTTCGACTTGATATCCTACCATCGTGCCAGTCCCGCCGCCGACAGGCGACACGCCCCAGTGCCATGACACAACCACCACGTCCGCTTGTTTACGAGCCGCCTGCACATCCTCTTGCATCGCGGCGACATCAGCGGAATCGGCGTAGGTGTGAATGATCGGCGGCATTCCGGGCATTTCCGGAAGACGCGCGGGAGGTTCGTAGGCTGTCTTCACCCTCACTACTGCGACTCCACCCCGCTCGGCGCCTGCAGGCGCCGTTGTTGCGAAGACTGACGTCCGACAGACAAAAGCCACTCGTGTGCCTTTTCGTTCCACGATGGCAGGACGCCGCGCTTCTTCTAGATTACGCCCGCCGCCCGCGTGCGCAATCCCGGCTTTGTCCAGCACCTCGATAGTCCGAAGGAGTCCTTCTACTCCCTGGAACATGCTGGGATTATTAGCCAAGTTCATTACCTTGAAGCCCGCGCGCACGTACGCGTCAAACATCCATTCGTCCGTCCGAGGCCCCCTGCGGCGATTGTGCGGCACGAGGTGCTGCGGGTCGGCAACTACAGTCTCCAAATTGCCAAAAGCGATGTCTGCCGTGCGGAGATAGTCGCCTGCATAGGCAAAAGCCGAGTCCGGATCGGGACGCTGCACGTAAGAATCTCCCACCAAAACGACTTCAACGTCGTTGTCACTCATGGCCGCCTCCAAGCAAATTTGTTCTGCGCAGTGGACGTAAGTTACTATGTTCCAGTTGAAGGTGTCTAGCGCAGCGAAACACATTCCGGCGCAAATCTCGTTGGGGTACAGGCCGGGCGCGTGACAACCACCGATGCCGGAACGGCTCAGGTTGGGAAAATTATTGCGCTGCCTTCGTCGAGAGCGATATAGTCCGCCGCGGGAGGAATTTTATGGACAAACTGGTCCCGGTCGACCTTAAAGAAATCATCGCGAGCCTCGAAAGCGAAGGCAAAGGACGGCGAGTGCTCTGGCAAGACTCGGAATCTCTTGCTTTTCTCAGCAGCGGTCGCAAAGAGAGAAGAGATTTTCATATCGACCCCAGTGACGAGGTCACCTTGCAGTTGAGCGGCGCGCAAAACCTGGTCTATATAGCGCCCGACGGAAAGCAGCAGACCGCAGTCATCAAAGCCGGGCAGATGCTTTTATGTCCCGGCGGGGTGCCTCACTCGCCTCGAGTCGCAGAGGACTCCTGGTTTATCGTCTTCGAGCGCAAGCGCAAAGCCGGAGAGAAGGACCATTTCCTTTGGCTCTGCGAGAGCTGCGGCGAAAAAGTTTATGAAGTCTCGGTAGAAGTCGGCGACTATCGTCGGGACCCGGTCGCGCAAGTGCACGAAAGATTTTATGGCGATGAACAGCTCAGGACGTGCAAGCACTGCGGCGCCGTCGTACCCCTCCCGCCGCGATAGCTGGCGCGCAAAAAGCGACCCGGGAGAGCCGCGAAACAACACCGGCGTCGTATCTCAATTCTCATTTGAGTTTCTCAACGTTTGATAGCTGCACCAAGTCACGCGTCCCGCCGTACCGGTACGCTCTCTTGCCTTTTCTGGGGTACTCGGAGACGCCACTCGGCAACCGCTGGCCGACGACAATGCACCGTAATATTTCCTTGCCGTCGTTAACCATCGTGTGCGGCAGGTCGTTCGCAGGATAGCCGATGAAGTCTCCGGCTTTGACTCGATACTCTTCCTCGCCGATAGTAACTTTAGCCTCGCCGGCCAGCACATAGGCGCACTCTTCTTCTTCATAGTGTTTGTGGTATTCCGTGGATTCCTTGCCTGGCTGGACTTCAATGACGTGAAACCCGAGGTTCCTGAGACCCACCATATCGCCAAGAGATTTGTCGAGTCTGATCGCGTTGGGATTGAGCAAGTGCGTCTTCATGTCTGCCCGAAAACCCGCGATCTCCTCCGCCGAAACGATATACTTTTTGTTATTCATTGCCTGACTCCTACAACCGTCGGAGCCCTTCGACCTGGCTCAGGGCGAACGGAATTGCGTTACATCAGATGGTGTTTCCTCCTCATCGCAGATGACTTTTGCCTTCACCCTCTTCGCGGTAGAGGCCAAAGGCATCAAGGACCGGTTTATCGTGCATTGAGAAGAGCAGGGCTTCTTCGGCTTGCGAGCGGTTGGCATGTTCGTGCCAGCTCCAGAGCGGTACGACGAAACTGTCGCCCTTTTCCCAGTGAAATGGCTGCCCGTCGATTACCGTCGTACCGCTGCCGCGAAAGACATGATACATCGACGTGCTGGTGTGTCGATGGACTTTGGTCCGCTGTTCGGGGCGAAGCATTTGCATCCAGCATGAAAGCGTCGGCAAGGTCGGTCCGCTATCGACAGGGTTGATATATTCCAAGGCAACGCCCTCGTATGGATTTCCGCTGCTTTGAGCCAAAATCTCAAGTGAACTATAAGTTTCTTCCCAGCGGTAATGAAGCGGCATTTTGACCGTGTCCACGGAACCGACCGGCCGCGTTAAACTGGAATGAACCCCAGCGTTGTAAATTGTCTTCGCCAGCCCCGACTTATCAGGATGCGGCTGGAATGAGATGACATTGAGAGACTTGATCAACGGAACGTCCAGGCCGTCAAGCCAGATCATAGCATCCGTGCCCTCATGGGCATGCTCATGCCACGTCCACTGCGGAGTGAGAATGAGATCTCCTGCTCCCATCGCGATCTTTTCGCTCTCGACGGCGGTGTAAGCGCCCTTACCTTGCAGGATGAAGCGAATCGCCGCCATCGTGTGGCGATGCGCGGGGGCAACTTCGCCGGGCTGGATCAATTGAAACGCGAACAGCATCGTGTGGCTGGTCATCTCCGTCTGCTGGAGACCGGGATTGACCAGACGGATGGTTCGGCGCTCGTTGACGGCGTCAGAGACGCCGATTCGGTCTCTGGCCTTCAGCAAGCTGTCGTACACGTCCGCCCATTTCCACAAGTGAGGTTTGACGGCTGTCTTCGGATCGAGCGGGCGGTCGCCAGCGGGAATCTTCCACAAACCCGAGAGAAACCGATCTTCAAGCAGCCGGTCCAGCTCTGCAACATTTTTTCGGCCGGCTTTCATGCTTTCGCCTCCGAGCGTCTCTTTCTAACACTCTTACGAAACGACCATCGCGCGTCCTACGGATACGGTTTCTCCATCGCGGCGCGCTTCATTTGCGCCTGGAGGTCCACCATCGTGAGAGCGCAGTATTCCAGGGAATAACCGGCCCTGAACTCGACTCTGCCCTCCTCTAACACGCGCTGTAAAATGGTCCGGTTAAAGGCCCCGTGTCCCATAGCTTCTTCTCCGCCCTCGCCCAAGGCGTGCGTTTCCATATCTGCTTCCTCATGAGTGGAAAAGTACGTCGCTTCTTCC
>JBOHVR010000576.1:0-10231 GCA_050735755.1 Binatia bacterium | reverse complement strand
GCATTACCGGAGAACACGGCATCGGGCTGGAAAAGAAGGCGTTCGTAGGGCTGCTTTTTTCAGAGCAGGATTTGGAGGCGATGGCTCGGGTCCGCCGCGTCTTCGATCCCGACGGCCGTTTCAATCCGGCGAAACTCTTTCCGACACCGATAAGCTGCGGGGAGGTGCGGATGAAACCGGCGAATATCCCGGCGGGCCTGTGGATCTAAATAGTTCCGAGTTTCGCGTCTCGGGTTTCGGGTTAACTCGAAACTCTAAACCCGAAACTCGAAACTAAAAAGAAAAAAATCGTTGGAACAGGTTGATAAACAATTGCATGCTGGCGAGGCTAACGGGCTCGCCGCGTTGAATATTCCCGAGCTCGATCGCTGCGTCCATTGCGGTCTCTGTCTGGACCAGTGTCCAACCTATCGGGTTCTCCACCTGGAAACGGAATCGCCTCGAGGACGGATCCACCTTGTCCGCGCCGCAGCGGAAGGCCGCGTTGAATTGAACGAAAAATTCGGTGAGCATCTCTATCTGTGTCTTTTGTGCCGGGCGTGCGAGACCGCGTGTCCATCCGGCGTTCAATACAGCCGGATCGCGGAAGCGGCCCGTGAACTTTTGGGTCCTCCGGGATCCCCACTGGCGCGCGCTCTCACAAAATTCGCTCTGCAGCGCATCCTGCCTTCGCCGTCGCGCCTACGGCTGTATGCCCGCGCTCTTAGAATCTATCAACGCTTTGGACTCCGGCCGGCAGTCCGCCGCCTGCTACCCAGCAGGCTTCGTGAAATCGAGGCCTTGATGCCAGAGCTGCCAGCGCAATTCTTCAAACCAAAACAGGAGGCTCTGCCCGCGTTTGGTCAAGAGCGCGCCCGCGTCGGACTATTGAGCGGCTGCGTCATGAGTGTGCTTTTCCCTCAAGTGAATGAGGCAACTGTGCGCGTGCTGCGTGGCAACGGCTGTGCCGTTTTTATTCCGCAGCGCCAAACCTGCTGCGGCGCGCTCAATATTCATTCCGGCGAAACCGCGATGGCCAAAGTCATGGCGCGGCGGAACATCGACGCGTTTCTGGACACAGGGGTTACTTCGGTGATCATCAATGCCGCCGGCTGCGGCGCCGCGATGAAAGAGTACGGGCATCTACTGCGCGACGAGCCGGCCTATGCCGAGAAAGCGCGGCGCTTCTCCGCGCTCGCGAAAGACGCCTCCGAATTCCTGGCTGGAATCGGGTTGGTGCCGCCTTCCCGACCCATCGACATGACCGTCACCTATCAAGACCCCTGCCATCTCGCGCACGGCCAGAAAGTCCGCACTCAGCCGCGCGCGCTGCTCAGGGCGATTCGCGGATTGCGCCTCGTTGAAATGGAGGGCTCCGACCGGTGTTGCGGGAGTGCCGGCATCTACAATCTTCTTCAGCCGGAAATGTCGCAGCATCTCCTGAAAGAAAAAATGGCGTCGATTAACCAGACCGGCGTAGAGGCGGTTGTGGCGCCGAATCCCGGCTGCATGCTTCAACTCCGATACGGCGCCCGATGCTACGGCCCTCGTGTGAAGGTTCTTCATTTGATGGACCTTCTTGATCAGGCCTATGGCCCAGCGGAAAAGTGAAACTCAAAAGCTTGAGTCTTCACACGTGTCGGACACATTGTGCCGCTCAAAAGCCTCTTCTCCAGTCATTCTGCGCCGGAGGCGGAGAATCTTTCGCAACAGATGAGACCCTTCCCGGCGCCAGGAACAGGGATTTTACGAACAGCAAGAACTGGAATTTGTCACTGTCTGCGAAGGACGATGCACGCCGGAAGTCCGCCTCGCGATGAATGTCTCAATCGAAACTTTGACTGCCAAGCTTCAAAATGAGCTCGGCGCCGACGCTGTAGAACTCGACCCTCAGGTGCTGAGCAGCCACAGCGTCGACGGCAAAGTTCCCACCGTCGCGTGTTTTCCTTCGACGGCAGCGCAAATCGGCAGAGCGCTGGTTGTCTGTAGTGAAGCTCAGGCTGCCACAATTCCTTGGGGCGGTGGAACTGCAATCGCCTTCGGCAACATCCCACGCAGCGTCGATGTTGTCCTCGCATTGGAGAATTTGAACAAGCTCATCGAGCACGACGACGCTAACCTGACCGCTACCGTTCAGGCGGGAATGAGACTGTCTGCGCTCCAGGAGCAACTCAATCAAAGAAATCAGTTTTTAGCGGTGGATGCCCCGCGACCGGACCGTGCAACCATTGGCGGCACCGTCGCCGCTAACATCAACGGTCCGCGGCGCATACTTTACGGCAGCGTCCGCGACCTCGTAATCGGGATGAAGATGGTTTTGGCGACCGGCGAACAGATCAAAGCCGGCGGCAAAGTTGTTAAGAACGTCGCCGGCTACGATCTGTGCAAGCTCTTTGTGGGTTCTCTCGGAACCCTCGGAATCATTACTGAGGTGACCTTCAAGATGACGCCGCTGCCCGAGGCAGCCGCGACCCTTATCGCTCAGGGACCGCTGGATAACTGCACTAAGATGGCGGAGGAAGTATTTTCTTCCACTCTGCTGCCCGCCGCAATAACGCTCTTCAACGGAACCGCTGCCAAAGCAGAAGGTTTTGAGACCGAAGCCGCCGCCGTCGCTGTCTGGACAGAGGGATTTGTGGAAACTGTTGAGCGCCATGCGATTGATATCCAAGCAATCGCTCAACGAATTGGGCTCGCTGTCGAACTTCTTCGGGACAGGCAGCACTCAAGCTTTTGGCAACAGATCTGTAACTTCGGCGCAGGTCGGGAGATTGCCTTGTATCGTCTTACGGTTCCCTTGGGATCCCTCAGGCCAGTGTTGCTGCAGCTTGAGCAATGGAGCGCCGCGAACCAACCGGCTGAGATTCTCGCGCACGCGGGCAGCGCAACAATTTTCGTCCAGCCGAATGCAGCCGCTCATGGTATCGGCTGGCTTTCCAAACTTACCGAAATAGCAAAAGAACACCACGGATACGTCGTCGTAATGACGGCGCCTTCGACTTTAAAAAAAGATCTGGATGTTTGGGGGCCGGCCCCGCCAAGTCTAGAGATCATGCGCGAGATCAAGCATAAGTTCGACCCTCAAGCAATCCTGAATCCAGGCCGGTTTATATCCGGCATTTAGGTTGAAACTGCCGCAGCAAGCTGACTGGTTTAAAAACGCCGTCTTCGGAAAGGGCTACCGCGCGGTTCGATTTACCGCCTCGCTGTTATCGCGAGCTGTTAGAGCGCGAGTTTCGGGTGTCACGCAAACGCGGTCACCGGGAAACGCCTCGCGCCAGACGTACCCCTCGATACAGCTATCAAGACCGTGGGGGCCGAGTGGGTTCCTGCGGCTCGGTGCTTGGATATTGTCGCGCATAGCTTGGGCACGAGTCTCAACGGTCACGCACACCCGGTCACCCGGAAAAGCCTCGCGCCGCACATAGGCGGCAACGCAGTTCGTAAGACCCGGAGGTTTTCTTTCTTTTTCCGGCTCGGGCTGTTTGTGCGCCTCATAAGCCTCTCTTCGCTGGCGTTCTAAAGGAGCCTCCCTTTGTCGCTCGTATTGATTTGGTTCTTGCAGCCGCCGTAATGCTTCGTTTTCTTTTCGCTGCGTTCTCGCGCCGTCGTAGTCTCTTCTTGATCGGTCCGGCTCAGGCTTTCGTGACTCCTCTCTGCGCTGTGCTGCAGGGTGGGATTGTTTCTCCACTTGCGCTAGCTGCGCCGCGCTTATTTGCGACATGCCCATAACGAGAAAAGCGCCGGCCAACATAGCCGCAGTCCAGAGGCTCCTCATTAGAATTTCTCCTAACTTAATTTCTGACCAAAAATCGTCTGGAACGCAACAGTCGAATGACTCTTCTCGTGGCGATCGGCGGTTCCATCACGGATCTAAGCCTCGAACTTTTTTATTACCCGGCGTGACCCAAAGGATACTATTCTTCCGCCCGCCCAGTTTGGTTGAGAATCCCAATTACAAAAAAACGTTTAGTTGAACACCCTGCTTACCGCTCCTTAATCTCAAGCGATTGGCATGACGCTTGCCATTCGTATTGCCGAAGGAGGAGAGGACAATGGCAAACAAAATTTTGGTTCCACTCAAAAGCCGTGACGGACTCGACGAGATCGTGCTTTATCTAAAGGAAGTAAGCCGCCCCGGCATGAGTGTCGTGTTTCTCATTCGCCGTCCCGTAAACTGGTTTAAGTGGCTGCAAGCCTACTCTGCGGTCATGGAGTGTGGACTTGAGAACGCAGCGGCCATCCACAGAATGAGCGAAAGTTATTCCGCGGAAATGAATCGGCGGTTGGCCGAACAGGGAGTCTTCCGTACCTGCCAGGCTTTGCACCAACTGCGGGTGAAAATAGCCGTGGAAGTTTACTCGGGCAGTCTTAGAAAAGCCCTAAAAAGATACGTGAATAGCGGCGACGTTGAACTTATCGTTACACGGCCGTGGATCGGATTTCAGTTCATGCGCCTCGTTGACCAAACAACCAGCGTACTGAGTATTTTCAAACGCCCGTCCTCTTCGCCTTGGCCGCTCGCCTGATTCGAATCCACCGTGTGGTTAGTTCGTCGGGGCGCGTAAGTCAGATTCGCGAGAGAGGCAGGGCAATGACGCGGCTTGGCCGGTTGACCTTTGCCGTCTCTATCATTCTTGCCATCCCCCGTGCCCAAAGAATGACAACTTTCTGAGGTCGTCTTCAACGAAAATAAAAACGCCTGAGGCATACTAAAATTTCGACGAGCTTCCAACGCCCCTGTCCACCGTCTACTTACAAGCGTAACCTTTCGTCCCCGGACCGTAAGAAAAAGGATACCTCTTCTCGCGTTACAATGATCGTCTGAGCAGCTCCAAGCGAATTTTCGTTGAATTTTCAAGCCGTTTTGAATACGTCCCCGCCTCTTACCGTCTGGCATGTGGATTGCCATCTTTAGTCAGCCCAAACAATAAAGGAGAAAGGAAGGCCATGAGCAAAGAAATTTTAGTTGCAATGAAACCACAGGATCGGATCGAGAACATTATCCCTTGCCTGGAGAGAGTCGCCCAATCGGGGACGAAGGTAACCTTCTTTTTACGTTATCCGGTGGATGGTTTTATTCGGCCGAAAGAGCCCTTCGGTAGAGAGGCTGTTTTGGAGGAAGCGAAGAAGCTGACAAAGCATTACTCCTGGGAAGAAAACGTGAAACGCGCCGAGACGAAAGTCTCGCCTGCCTTCGAAGTTCTCCGCCGGAAAGGAGCGGATGTGACCGTGCATCTTTACGCGGGCAGCCTGAAAAGCGCCATCGAGAGTCACGTGGCGGAAGGCGATGTCAGTTTGGTCATGACACGCGCGGGAATTCGGCACTGGATTGCAAGTTTCTTTAACAGCACAAACTCCGTTCTCAGATTGTTCAAGTGCCCTGCTTTTTCACCCGTGCTCTTGATCCGCCCTCGCACCCTGCTCTGACAGGAGGCAGGATGAAAGGGAGGCTTTGCACCGACTACCCGTGGCCGTGACATTCAATTGGATCTTGAGTTGAAGTAGACGTGATTGACAGCCCTTCGCCATATGATATTTGTTGCCCGTAACACGCCTCCCCCAACATTGAACAGGCTTCTAATGTAATGTGAGGCCAAAACTGAGGAACCCGGACGGTTCCTCGGAGGGGGAAATGAACAGAAGGGTTTACGGCCAGCCGCTCCGGCGATTTGTCGCCGGGGTGTGCTGGCTTTTTTGTTGTGGGAATTAATTTAGCAAGAAGGCTGCTACGGAGAACAAGGCGACCTGTGAGTGAAGGAAATTTGGGCTCTCGCCTGCGATGCCCCCGAGGATCGAATAATTAATCAAAAGGAGAGATTTATGAGCCCCAGCAAACTCTTTCTCTCTGTGACCCTCTCGACGTTTCTCCTGGCATCTATTCTACTCGCACAGGAGAAGGCAACCGAAAAACTGGGCCAAGTCCGCTTTCCCGTCTCCTGCACTGTCGGGGCCCAGAAGGAGTTTGATCGCGCGCTCGCCGCCCTGCACTCCTTTTGGTATGAGGAAGCGCTCAGCGCGTTCACCGTGGTTACTGAAACCGATCCTCGTTGCGCAATGGGCTACTGGGGAATTGCGATGAGCATCTACTATCCGCTGTGGGTGCCGCCTAGTCAGGCGACATTGAAGAAAGGAATGAATGCTATCGAGAAGGCCAAGTCGATCGGCGCCAAGTCAGACCGCGAACGCTCTTACATTGCTGCAATTGAGGTTTTCTACAAGGACTCGAACAAGCTCGATCACCGAACCCGAGCCGTTGCGTACGAAAAAGCGATGGAACAGATTTACCTCCGTTATCCCGAAGACCAAGAAGCGGCGGTCTTTTACGCGCTGGCGCTAAACGCTACCGCACCTCCGGCCGACAACACGTACGCGAAGCAACTAAAAGCGGGGGAGATCCTGGAAAAGGTTTTCGCGGAGCAGCCAAACCATCCCGGTGTAGCGCATTACATCATTCATAGTTACGACAATCCGCCGCTGGCAAGCCGCGGGCTTCCCGCCGCCCAGCGCTACGCCAAGATCGCCCCTGCAGTCCCTCACGCGCAGCACATGCCTTCTCACGTTTTCACGCGCCTCGGGCTGTGGCAGGAATCGATTCAATCAAATCTCGGTTCCGTTGCCGCATCGAAAGAATATTCGGCTAAGACTCATCCGGGGGCGGCGTACTACGAGCATCTTCATGCGTTGGATTACCTGGTATACGCCTACCTGCAAAGCGCCCAGGACCAGAAAGCCAAGGGTGTGCTTGACGAGCTCCTGACTATCCAGAAAGTACAGCCGGAAGCCTTTCAGGCGGCCTACGCCTTTGCGGCGATTCCAGCGCGCTATGCACTCGAGAGGCGTCGCTGGTCTGAGGCCGCAGCGTTGACGGTGCATCCAACCACGTTCCCCTGGAGCCGTTTTCCTTGGGCGGAGGCCGTTACCCATTTCGCGCGTGCGGTAGGATCTGCACGGGAGGGCAATTTTGCCGATGCTCGAAAGAACATCGAAAAACTCAAGTCCCTTCGTGACACTTTAGTTGAAGCCAAAAACAAGTATTGGGCGGAGCAGGTGGAAATCCAGATGGGAGTGGCGACCGCTTGGGTCGCACGGGCGGAAGGTAAAAACGCGGATGCGATAAAGCTCATGCGCTCCGCGTCGGACCTTGAGGACTCGACCGACAAACACCCGGTCACGCCCGCGCCGATCCAGCCCGCGCGCGAAATGCTGGGAGAAATGCTTCTTGAACTCGGGGATCCTGCCCAGGCGCTAAAGGAGTTCGAGGCTTCACACCGCGTGGAACCTAACCGATTCAGGGGACTCTACGGAGCGGCGAAGGCAGCGGAGCTTTCGGGAGACCAGAAAAAGGCGAAGACCTACTTTGCCAAGCTCGTGGCGATCTCCGAAAAGGCGGAGAGCGAGCGGCCCGAACTTATCGAGGCGAGGAATTTCTTGGCGACGCGACCGTGAAACGTGTCCACGGCGGCGAAACCACCGATGTCGTCATGATTCCCCAGCCGGGGATCAATAGCTTGGTGAAGGGCGGCAAGACTGTTGCGGGCAACGTGACGGTCGCTCGCCCGCTCCGGCATCGTCGTGGCCGTTCGCAAGGGCGCATCCAAGCCCGATATCTCGTCGCCAGAGGCCTTGAAACGCACGCTGCTCGCCGCGAAGTCGATCTCCTATGTCGATCCCGCGAGCGGCGGCGCGAGCGGCATCCATTTCGTCAAGGTGCTCGATCGCTTGGGAATCGCCAGCGAGATGAAATCGAAGACGGTCTTCCCCAACCCCAAAACCCCCGCAGAGGTTGGAGTCGTGGTTGCAAACGGCGAGGCCGAGATCGGCGTGCACATAATCCAGGAATTGATGCCGGTGGCCGGCATCGATCTCGTCGGCCCGCTGCCGGGCGATCTCCAGTACACCATTGTCTTTTCGGCGGCAATCATGACCGGCGCCGAGGAGGCCGCCGCCGCGAAGGCGCTAGTCGATTTCCTGCGCACGCCGGAGTCAGCCAAGGTATTCAAGGCGAAGGGCATGGAGCCTGCCACTCCGCGATCGTGACTGCCGCTTTGAACCAACGTGCGAGCTTGTCAAAGCGTGTTTATGCAACTCGATTTAAAGGCTGCGGGTATCTCTTCGATCGTCTGGGCGACTGGTTTTCGGTACGACTTTGAATGGGTGAAGCTGCCGATTTTCGATGACGCCGGCGAGCCCGTTCACCGACGTGTGTCACTAGTTGTCCTGGTATCTATTTCCTTGGGATCAGATGGCTCTATAAGCGAAAGTCGCACTTTATGCTCAAGGCGGGTCCGGCAGAGGATGCGGCTACCTTGCAGAACATATCAAGACTAAAGGAAAATAGGATCGACCATCCGCAGCCGCCGACTAGCCTCTGCGCGCTTCGCCAATCCAAATTTCCGGCACGGTCAATTTCGGGCTTGGCGACAAGTTTGATGCGGCAAAGACAAAACCGTTGTCGGCTGGAAGCGTCGTCATCATGCAGCCCAAGACGAACCATTTTGTCTGGACAAAACAAGAAACGATCGTTCAGATACACGGAATAGGACCCTGGGGCATCACTTACGTCAATCCTGCAGACGATCCCAGGAAAAAATAGCCTCGCTCGCGCCAGCTGAAGGAAGTTCGGGAGACAAGACGCTTCTCGTCGGCTCGGTCTCCAGCATCGCTTACATGCCCCACTCCGAGGCAAGTAACCTTTTCATTACCGTTATGACGACTGAAGGTAATATAAAGGTTACCGTCTTGCGGTCCTGCTCTCTTCGGCTGAAAACGCGGAAGAGAATTTCCCTCGATAACTCCACAGATTTCACTCGCTCCCTCAGGTAGCTCGCCGACTGGCATGCTCGTTGCCAATTACCTCTTTAGTCAGATCAAAAGGAGGCAAAGGCCATGAGTAAGGAAATTTTGGTTGCAATTAAATCACAGGATCGGATCGAGGACATTATCCCTTGCCTCGAGAGAGTCGCCCAGCCGGGGACGAAGGTGACCTTCCTTTTACGTTATCCGGTGGATGGCTATGCCTGGGCGAAAGAAGAGGGTGGCACTGTAGCAGCCGCTTTGGAGGCGAAGAGACTGGCGGAGTATTACTCCTGGCAACAGAACGTGCAAAGAGCCGAAAGAAAAGTTTCCTCTGCCTTTGAAGTTTTGTCTCGCAACGGGGCAGAGGTGGCCGTGGATGTTTACGCGGGCAGCCTGAAAAAGGCAATTTCCAATCACGCGATGAAAGGCGATGTCCATTCGATCATAACGCGCGCGGGAATCGGGCACTGGATTACAAGTTTCTTCAACGGCACAAACTGCGTTCTCAGATTGTTCAAGCGCCCACGTTTTTCTCCCGTGCTCCTGATTCAGCCTCGTGGTGTCCGCTGACGGGGTGACGAATGTCGTCGGAGCTGGTCATAGGCTGTGATTACTGAGGCCGCCATGCAGAGCGTTGATTTCGTCCCGCCGTTCACGAGCGCGCAGAGGGCAATCGGTCAAGAAGAACGAGCAGCGATGAAAGACACGGTACACGGTTTTCGTCAAGTCGATCAAGCAACCGATGCGCAGTACTATTTTCAATTTCTTGATGAGCTCAGCATGCTTCAATCCGTTCAGGAGTGCCGGCGTTTGATGCGCGATGTTCTCGGCGTTCACCCGGGCCATCGACTTTTGGACATTGGCTGCGGTGTCGGTGATGAGGTGAGAGCGATGGCACGGTTGGCCGCCGATAGAGGCAACGCAGTCGGTCTGGATAATAGCCGGGTGATGATCGCGGAAGCGACCAGACGATCCGAGGGATCGGGTTTACCCGCGCAATTTTTAGTGGGCGACGCGGAACATCTGGAATTTGCTTCGGAGAGCTTCGATGGCTGCCGGTCCGAACGCACGTTTATGTACCTGGACGCGGGAAAAGCCCTCGATGAGATGATTCGTGTTACCAAGCCTGGCGGCAGCCTTGTTGTTTTCGACCTGGACCATGACGGGATTTCCATCGATAGCTCCCGGCCTGCGCTGACACGCAAGCTGGTCCAGTTCCTTAGCGATAACCATCGCAATGGAATTGTTGGACGCCATTTAATGCGCCTTTTTAAAGAGCGCGGGTTGACGGATCTCACCTTCAAACCGCATAGCCTGATATGTCCCTTTTCGTTTTTCAGTCGCCTCTACAGCCGCATGTTGATCAAGGCGCAACAGGCGGGGGTGATCACGCCAACTGAAAGTACGGAGTGGTTCAGCGAATTGGTCGAGGCAGACAAACGGGGGGTTTTCT
>JBOHVR010000575.1:0-8175 GCA_050735755.1 Binatia bacterium | reverse complement strand
GCGCTCAGGTGATTACGACCGCTGGTGCCGCGAGTGTCTGGGGAAAAGTAATTGACGAGTCTAAACTGGAAGCGGGAGATCAAAGAAGGCGGGCTATCGCTTGCGGCGGCGGATCTGCGAGCAAGCGTCTAAATCTCTCCGGAGAGTCAAGCAGCCAGCTGGTAAGATCAGTATCGGTCAACGGCTGACTCATGTAGAAACCTTGGGCCGAGTCACACTTCAACGCTGCGAGCTGTCGCAAAGCCTCCTGACTCTCTACTCCTTCAGCAACCACATCCAAGCCCAAGTTGTGACCCAAGTCGATGGTTGAGCGCACGATCACGATATCGTCCTCGTCATCCGGCATGTTCAAGACAAAAGACTTGTCGATTTTAATTTCGTTAACAGGAAGCCTCTTCAAGTACGCCAGCGAAGAA
This sequence comes from Binatia bacterium, assembly GCA_050735755.1. Classification (GTDB taxonomy): domain Bacteria; phylum Desulfobacterota; class Binatia; order UBA9968; family UBA9968; genus DATMAM01. The sequence goes on along the minus strand of JBOHVR010000575.1, from coordinate 7,759 downwards.
TAGCCGGTGCCGAAGTCATCGATGGCGAACTTGAGGCCCATACCGCGCATGCGCTTTAGGTTGGCGAGCGCTCGTGTCGGATCGACCATGATGGCGCTTTCGGTGATCTCCAACTGCAAGCGCGAGGGGTCCACGGCGCACGATTTCAACAGTCCTTCGAGCTGCTCGGGAAGCTGGTCCGATTGCAGATTCCAAGCCGAGAGATTCACCGCCGTGGTGATGTTAAGGTTCATCTGGTGCCAGACCTGGCATTGGCGCAGGGCAGCGTGAATGACCCACAATGTCAGGGGCATAATGAGCCCGGTCTTTTCCGCCAGAGGGATGAAACGGTTGGGTCTGATAATCCCAAACTGCGGGTGTTGCCAGCGAACCAACGCTTCCACCCCGGTGGTTTCGCCCGTGCGCAGGTTAATTTTAGGTTGATAGACCAAGAAGAGCTGATCTTGAACCAGGGCACGACGCAATTCACCCATCAAGAACAGCCGCCGTTGACTGTTGTGATTTTGCTCAGAGCTGTAAACCATGTAGCCACTTTTGGCGCGTTTGGCGGCGTACATTGCCATATCGGCCCGCTGCAAGAGACTATCGGCATTCGTTCCATGTTCAGGAAATAAGGCGATGCCGATGCTCGCCTGTACGTTGATTTTTAGTCCATCAAGATCAAAAGCCTCTTCCAGACTGCGCAGAACCCCGTCTGCAATCACGGACGCCTCTTCGGCGCCCTGTAGAGAGGGAACAACGATCGCAAACTCGTCTCCGCCCAGGCGTGCCAGCATATTGGACGGCGACACGAGGCCGGATAAACGTCGTCCGATTTGCCGTAATAGCTCGTCGCCTACCTGGTGTCCCATCGTGTGATTGATTTCTTTGAAAGCGTCCAGATCCATTAAGAGAAGGCTGGCCCCTTTGTTGTGGGTCTGCTGGGCTTGAATGACTTGTTCCAATCGTTCGCGCAGGCTATGGCGATTCGGAAGCAAGGTCAGAGGGTCAAGCTTGATTTCGGTGTCAGGGTCTTGAGCATGCATAATGGTTAATCAAAGGTCAGTCCCGATTTTTACCTCTACGATTTAGCTCAAAGGTTCGTAGACGGGCGGAATCCTTACAGGTTTGTTAGCAGGAAATGTGCCATGGGGCGGTCGGTGTCCTGATAAGGTCTAAACTTCCCGCGGGCTATAAGATATCCAAGCGGGGGGTCGTTGGGTTAGGTTTTGGATACGCCAAGAAAGACGCTAAAATGACATGCTTGGCAAGGTTGGCACCAGTGTTTGTCACGTAACGCGGGCTTGCGGTCTGCTCTGGCGGCTGCCCTACAAGCTGGACGGGGAGTTCTCGGGCGGTTGATGGTACTGCATCATTTTTCCATTTTAAAAACTGGCCGTAATGACGGGCAGCCGAAGAAATTCTGCTTCCGGTGAAGAAGTCAGAAATGGTGCCGCAGGAATAGCGGCAGGTCGAGCGTTGGCTGCTCAAACGCAAATGGGCCCAAGATGAACCTGCGCGTTTTTTAAAGCTTTCGCGGGCGTACTCGACGGAGCACGGTGGAACCGCTGCCACCGGGCTGCGGCCTCGGTCTATTCTCGGATGGCTGCTGCGCGCCGCTCCAAATAGGCACCCCGTACGGCACCGTAGAGGTCAATAACCGACTCTTCGACACGTTCGAACGTCTCGAGATTAAGGGAACGCTCATTGACCACGTCAGTACCGTAAATACCTAACGTGGCTCCAAGAGGCAGGACCCAGTTCAAGGGATTCATTGCGGTATCTGCCACAAGACCAAAGCCATCTCGCACCGTCAAGACCGGCAGTAAAGGGAGGACGAGGTACGGACCCGGGCCGACGCCGTAAACCCCAAACGTCTGTCCCGTATCTTCGTTGCTGGGCTCGATCCCCAATTGGTTCTTGGCAACGTCGAATAGGCCCGCAACGCCAAGAGTGCTGTTGATGGCGAAGCGACCGACCTCGCGTCCCGCGCCGGCAAACTTGAGCTGCAATAAATTGTTGGTCAAGCGCCGGACAACATCGATATTATCCAAGGCGTTGGCCAGGCAGCGCTGCGCGACGTTGGGCAAAACAAAGTCCCACGCTGTCGCGACGGGTTTCAAAACAAAACGATCGAACTGGCGATTAAAGGAGAACATCGTCTCGTTAAACGGCTCCCAAGGGTCCACTCCAGCGTCATCGCCCCCGGCTGAAGCCTCAGACGTGGCAGCCAGGGTATAGACCCTCTTTAACCTGAATAGTCCCGCGCCATCGCGGTCGTCATCGGATCCTGCGGTCAGGTCGTAAATCAGAATACTTTCGCTTGCCGCGACCCAGGACGAATGCGAGAAACCAAAAGACAGAGCGATCGCAAAGAAAATTGCTGATGTTAACCGCTGGGACAGGTAGTACATTGGGCGAATCCTCTCTTAATTCTTGATGCAATTACACGAACTTCCCGACAACGTCAAGGATTCCGTCAGCATTTGGCTTCGGAATCCGGGCAATCATTACGCGTTCGCGCAAGCAATCGTCTATGCATGAAGTATGCCAAAGAGCCAGGCGAAAACGGTTTTTTCTCCTGATGGAGGGTGGCAACAGGTGTCATAAATTCCGCGCCGCGGCTTTCATTTATTTGAAAAAAGGCAACTAATCGGATATTTTCAGGCTATGACGGCTAATGGCAAGCCAAAGTCGGTGGTTCTAGGAGTCACGGGCGGAATCGCCTGCTACAAAGCTGCCGAACTGGTCAGGTTGCTGGTTCAAGAAGGCTTTACCGTCCGCGCTATTATGACTAAGGCGGCCACGGAATTTGTGACGCCTCTCACTTTTCAAACGCTGTCTGCGCATCCGGTGGCGACAGACCTTTTCAGCTTGACGGAGGAATCCGAAATCGGCCACATCAACCTGGCGGATCAGGCTGATCTTATTGTCATCGCGCCGGCCACAGCCAACATCATCGGCAAAATTGCCGCCGGCATCGCCGATGATCTCCTGACTACCGTCGTGCATGCAACAAAGGCCAAGGTGATGCTTGTTCCTTCCATGAACGTCCATATGTATGAGAATCCGATCCTCCAGCAAAATGTCAAAAAACTCAAGGAATTCGGCTATTGTTTCATGGAGCCCACCGAAGGATATCTCGCGTGCGGCTATGAGGGAAGGGGACGTTTGCCCGAGCCGGATGATATCGTCGAAGAAATCCATCACACATTGAGCAAGAAGGACCTCGACGGAGAGAGAATCTTGATCACTGCCGGTCCCAATCAGGAGCCGATTGATCCGATTCGATATATCTCGAATCGGTCGTCGGGAAAGATGGGTTACGCCCTGGCTCAAACCGCAGTAAGAAGGGGCGCGCAGGTTGCGCTGGTGAGCGGTCCGACCGCGCTTTCTCCTCCGGCGCGGGCGCGTCTGGTCTCCGTCAAGACGGCGGCGGAAATGCGCGCGGCGGTGCTCGATGAGTTTCCGCAGGCGACCGCCGTCATTATGGCCGCCGCCGTTGCCGACTATAGTCCGGTCCACTACGCTGAGAGAAAAATCAAGCGCGGGACTGACTCGATGCAAATTAGCCTGAAGCCGAACCCGGATATCCTGCGCGAGTTAGGCATCATGAAAAAACAGCAGGTGCTTATTGGATTCGCGGCGGAAACCGATAATCTCATCGACAACGCGACGAAAAAATTACGCGAAAAGAACCTCGACCTTATTGTGGCGAATGACGTTACCCAAGAGGGGAGCGGCTTCGATGTTGACACTAATACGGTCACGATCTTGGATCGTCGCGGCGGGGTTCATCCTTTGTGCCGCATGAGCAAGCAAGAATTGGCCGATCGCATCTACGATTTACTCCCGAGCCTAAGAAGGAATGGGATCTCCCCGCGAGCCTAGTCCCGTTAAGCTCTTCGTCGCCCTCCTCTCCAATGACAAGACCCTGATCGCGCCCGTGGAGGCTGTTCTGAGCGATCTTTTCGGCGCGATCGATTGGGGGAGCGATCTCCTTCCCTGGCACGTGACGAACTACTACCGAGAGGAAATGGGTTCCAGGTTGCAGCGAAAGTTTATCTCGTTTACCCCACTGATAGAACCGTCAAAATTGGCGGATATCAAACTTATCACTCACGATGTGGAAGCCAGATATCTCTGGTCGAGCGGCGCTAAGCGGGGCCGCAATGTCAATGTGGACCCGGGGTATCTTGAAACTAGCAAGGTGGTCCTCGCGTCGACCAAGAACGCGGCGCATCGCTTGTATCTCAAGGCGGGGATTTACGGCGAAGTGACCTTGAGGTTCCATCAGGGGGCCTTTGAACCTTTTACCTACACGTATCCAGACTATCGCTGGCCCCAAACTCTCAGTTTCTTTCTTGCGCTGAGGTCCGCCTATCTCCGGCAGCTCCGCGCCGGTCGCCAGAATGCTGGTTGATCGATGCGACGGGATAGTGCTAGGATGACGAAAAATTATTCTGTCTATGGCAATCTTAGCATCCTAGGATGAACGGACGGGACGAACTGCGAAATTTATCACGGTCGCTGCGGCATCATCTTGAGTGGCGCCAGCAGAACGGTATCCCGTTTCTTCCCCGGGAACGCAGAGAACCGGTGGGCATTGGGCAGGACAAGCCGGTTGAGCCGAACTTGCTTGGCGGGCTCGAGGGAAGCTTGTTTTCCGATTATGCGGACACGTTCAAGGCTGGGTCGCTCGAAGAATTGCGCGCCGCCATCGGTGACTGTCGGCGCTGCAAGCTCTGGCCGGGACGGACGCATCTTGTTTTTGGCGTCGGCAACCCTCAGGCGGAGATCATGTTTGTCGGCGAGGGCCCGGGGCGCGACGAAGACCTGCAAGGAGAACCTTTTGTCGGGCGCGCCGGTCAACTCCTCACCGACATCATCACGAAGGGAATGGGTCTCAAGCGGAAGGACGTCTACATCGCTAACGTGATCAAGTGCCGTCCCCCGCAGAACCGCAATCCCGAGGCCGATGAAATCGAGTCGTGCGAGCCGTTTTTGAAGCGCCAGATTGATCTCATCAAACCGAAGATCATCGTCGCCTTGGGCAAGTTCGCCGTGCAAACCCTTCTGCAGACTAAAGTTCCGATCATGCGGCTGCGCGGGACGTGGCATGAGTATCATGGAATCAAGCTCATGCCGACCCTGCATCCCGCCTATCTGTTGCGCAATCCAGGAGACAAAAAACTTGTCTGGGACGATATCAAGAAAGTCATCCAGGGGCTCAAGCAGCCGGCTGCTTAGCGGCTGGTGGGCGATTCTGCTGTGCCTAGCCGGGGCCATCGCGATGGCGCAGAACGCTTCGGCTCCCGCGCCGCACGTTCACGCCATCGTGTTGGACGGGGACGGCATCAACCCGGCAGTGGATGACTTTATTCGCGAAAGCATCACGAGAGCGCATGCCGCTCAAGCGCGGGCTCTGATTATCCAACTCGATACTCCCGGCGGACTTTTGCAATCGACGCAGTCCATTGTGAAAAGAATATTCGGGTCGCCTATCCCCATCATCGTTTACGTCGCCCCAAGCGGCGCCGGCGCGGGCTCCGCCGGAGTCTTTATTACCCTTGCAGCTCACGTCGCGGCAATGGCTCCGGGGACTAACATCGGCGCGGCTCACCCCGTGAGTGTCGGCGGCGGCGACGTGAAAGGCACCATGGGTGAAAAGATCGAAAATTATGCCGCCTCGTTCAGTGAAACGATTGCGCAAAAACGGGGGCGCAACACGGAATGGGCCATCCAGGCGGTGCGGCGCAGCGTGTCGATCACCGAGAAAGAAGCCCTGGCCAAAAACGTCGTCGATATCGTTGCCAAAGACATTCCGGATCTCCTGAGCCAAGCGGATGGGAGAAAGCTGGACGTGGACGGACAACAGCAGGTGCTCTCCGTGAAAGGCGCTGAGATCAATCGCTTCGAGATGAGCCTCAAGCAGAAGATCCTCAATGTGTTGGCCGACCCTACGATCGCCACGCTGCTTTTTATGGCGGGCATCCTAGGCTTGTACATGGAGTTCTCGCACCCGGGAGTGATTTTTCCGGGAGTGGCAGGCGGCATCGCGCTGGTTCTCGCTTTTACGTCGCTGCAGATTATTCCTTTTAATTACGCCGGCCTCTTGCTCATGATTCTCGGCATCGCGCTGTTAGTCGCGGAGGCTTTTGCTCCCAGCTTCGGGGTACTGGGAGTTGGGGGAGCGATTTCCCTTGCTTTTGGCGCGCTCCTCCTGTTTGATACCGAAAGTTCGGACCTGACCGTTGATCGATCTATCGTATTGACCGCGGTCGCCACCTTGGCCGCCTTCATTCTTGCCATTAGCTATCTGGTCGTTAAATCGCAAAGAAGAAAAATCACCTTGGGCATCGAAGGTCTGGTAGGAGAGGTGGGGGAGGTCAAGACGAATTTGACTCCGGAAGGAAAGATTTTCGTGCACGGAGAATATTGGAATGCGGAAGGCGATGGTGAAATCCCCGTTGGGGAGAAGGTCAGGGTAGTTGGCTACGATGGCATGCGCCTGAAGGTTCGGCGCCTTACAGGGCATTTCCCGGCCAACTGAGAGGAAGGAGAGTTTATGTTTGGCTTTGGCGCCCCGTTGACGTTCTTTATTATTGCGGCCGTGCTTTTGATCAGCGGTATCAAGATTCTGAGAGAATATGAGCGGGGAGTCATATTTCGGCTCGGTCGCATGGTCGAGCCGCGCGGTCCTGGAATCGTTTATGTGATCCCGGGCATTGAGAAGATAGTTCGGATGGACCTGCGCACGGTCACGATGGATATCCCGCCGCAAGACGTGATCACCCGCGACAACGTATCCGTGAAAGTGAACGGCGTTCTCTACTTTCGCATATTGGACGCCAATCGGGCTGTGCGCGAGGTGGAAAACTACCTGTTCGCCACCTCGCAGCTTTCCCAGGTAACCCTCCGCAGCGTTTGTGGCCAGGCGGAATTGGATGAGCTGCTGTCCGAGCGCGAGAGGATCAATAGCCGGATTCAGGAAATCCTTGACGCTCAAACGGATCCCTGGGGGATCAAGGTCGTTCTGGTGGAGCTTAAACATATCGATCTTCCCCAGGAAATGCAGCGGGCCATGGCCAAGCAGGCGGAGGCGGAGAGAGAACGGCGGGCTAAAGTCATTCATGCCGAGGGCGAATTTCAGGCTGCGCAAAAATTGGCGGACGCGGCAGAGGTTATCGCGCGGCAGCCGATGGCGCTGCAGCTCAGATTCCTACAGAGTTTAGTCGAGGTGGCGTCGGAGAAGAACTCCACAACTATTTTTCCCGTCCCGATCGATTTGCTGACGCCGTTTCTTAAGAAGAATGACACGTAAGAGCGACTGAAGAGCGGGATTGGGAGCCCTTCCGTTCAGTTCTGGCTACCTTTTTCCAGAGGCCGGCCTTTCTGTCTTGTTCAAATATGGAACTCAAAGAGTTTTTGTATGAGCTGCCCCGTTCCTTGATCGTCGCAGACCCGGCGGAGCAACGAAGCGACTCCCGGCTTATGGTTGTCGATAGACGCGCCGGACGTATCTCGCACCGGAGCTTTTCTGATCTTGATTCCGTTCTGCATCGGGGGGACATGATCGTGCTCAACGACACGCGCGTTCTCCCGGCGCGCCTTTTCGGCCGCAAGGACAGCGGGGGGCGTGTCGAGATACTGCTCGAACGGGTCTTGGACACGCGTGCGGCACTGGTGCAGATCCGTGCGAGCAAGCCGCCGCGGCCCGGCACGCGCATGGTGCGCGTCGTCCTGCAGCACCACCCGGTGGAAGGGGGGAGGCTCCCGA
>JBOHVR010000574.1:0-4008 GCA_050735755.1 Binatia bacterium | reverse complement strand
ATCGTCAAACGTCAGACCGAGCGGCAGAGTTTCTTGGTCCAACATGGAATACCTCCCGACAGGTTAAAAAAAAACCCAGACTCGGGCCTGGGTTTCTATGTAGTTCAAGCAAGTTAAGAGCAAACATGAATTTTTATATCAATAATTTTTCCCCACGACAAGTCTATAGCGCGCCTCGCCTTGGATCTCCTGACCGGTCTAAAACAGCACCTTTAACCTTTCCTCTTCGCTGTCAGGATTTCCCTTCCCCGCTCCGCCAGCTCGGCAACCAGCCGGCCCATCTTTGCCTGCTCCGGCTCAAGGTCGGGCTTTATGTCAAAGTCTCCGAGCGCTTCACTGCACACCGGTCCAATGGACGCAACCAGAATCTTATCAAGAGCTTGTCGCAGCTCGCGATCCCGATCCTTTCCGGCGACGGAAAAAAGATGATGCACCTGCATGGCATTGGTGAAAAGAGTGATGTCGGCTTCGCCGCCGATGATCTTTTGGATCGCCGCCCGCAATGGGCCGAGGTCTTCGGGTAGGGCCCACCGATAGACAGGCACGCGGAGCACAGCAGCGCCACGCCGCTGGAGACCTGAAACCAGCTCAGGGTTGGGCGCGCCGTACTCCTGAACCGCGATGCTCTTTCCGTTTATGCTGTTGGCGGCATCCAGAGCCGCAATAACCTCCCTCCAGGTATTAGGTTCGGGCACGCTGATGGCCGGCTGCAGGCCGAGCTCCTTGAGCGCGGCAAGCGGTTTCGGACCGCGCGCCACGACACTCACCCGGCTAAGCGCGGCCGTAATTTTCTCTTTCGGGTGCCGGCTCGCCAAAACGCCGACCAGGGTTCTTGTGCCCACGCCGGTGAGCAGAATGACAAGATCAAAGGCGCCGCCTTCGAGTTTCTGAAAAAACTCAAAAGCCTCGGTGTTCACCGCCAGCGGCACTTCCCGCAAGGACGGCGCCAGGATCGGCTCGCCCCCGTAACGGCGCACGATCTCGGCCAACTCTTGCGCGCGCCGGCTTTCGAACGATATGACCCTGAGCCCTTCAAGGCCTCCCGGCATAATCGTCTCCTCTGAAGATGCGGTTTTGCTCTTTGAGCGAAAAAAATCGGGCAGGAGTTCTACGGCTTACCCGATGGATCTCGGGGTCGATTCCGGAGCGGAGGGATTCGCAGACACCGGCCACAAAATCTCCTGAAGCCACTCGCCGCTCGTGCAGGATCTGTTGAACCATCGCAAGCTCTCGGACAGTTTAACGACTTCGCCGACGACTGCCAAGACCGGCGGGCGCAATTTGGCGCATTGGGGGCCGATATCGGCAAGCGTTCCGATGATCACTTGCTGTTCCTCTGTAGTGCCTGCGCGAATCAACGCCACCGGAGTTTCAGCCGGGCGCCCATGTTCAATGAGATTCGCTGCGATGCGGGGAAGACTTTTCAGTCCCATCAAGACGACAAGCGTATCGACTGACTTTGCCAGGAGTCCCCAATCCACCGAAGCTTTGGCCTTGCAAGCTTCATGGCCGGTAATAACCGCAAAGGAAGACGATAATTTTCGATGCGTCAACGGGATGCCCGCGTAAGCCGGAACCGCCACGGCGGAGGAAACGCCCGGAATAACCTCGAAGGGAATACCCGCCGCGCGCAGAGCTTCCGCTTCCTCGCCTCCGCGCCCGAACACGAATGGATCGCCGCCCTTGAGTCTTACGACTTGACTGCCATTGCGGGCATGAGAAATCAGCAATTCGTTGATTTGCTCCTGGGGCAGGCTGTGATAACTGCTCGTTTTCCCCGCAAAGACGAGCGCGGCGTTTACCGGCGCCTCTTCGAGAAGAATGGGATTGACGAGCCGGTCGTAAATAACCACGTCGGCTTCGCGGAGAAGCTGTAACCCGCGCACGGTCATGAGCCCCGGGTCCCCCGGACCTGCGCCGATCAAATAGACGTTGGCCGCCTTCATACGGTCGCTCCTAATTTCTTGAGCAGATAGGCTTTGGCTTCCGCGCGCTTCCCTTCGTGAATTAGCTGTCTCAGGTTAGTGTCCAACGCGCGGTGCCACGTCTCAGCATTGACATGCAGTGCATCCCTTTTTAGTTCTTTGCGGGCGTCAACGGCAATTTCCGCGAGGGCCGCGTAGTCCTCACTCAAGTAGGACTCCAGCTCCTCGCGAATCAGCCGCGCAAGCGCCGGGCTCGCGCCTCCGGTCGCGACCGCTACGGTGAGATCGCCGCGGCGCACCACCGCAGGCAAGATAAAATCACAACAGGCGGGATCGTCGGCGGCGTTGACCCAGACCCCCCGCTCTTGCCCTTCGCCAAAGACGGCGGCGTCAACTTCTTCGTTGCCTGTGGCGACAAAGGCAAGCTCATATCCGTCAAGATCGCCCGGCCGATAGACTCGGCAGACCAGTTTGACGTCTCCCTTCTGGGCCATTGAACTCAGTGGCTCGGTTTGTTTCGGACTGATGACCGTTATCGCTGCTCCCGCCGCGAGCAGTCCTGCCACTTTGCGTTCGGCAACCGGACCGCCTCCGATGACGACGCAGCGCCTTCGTTCCATCTCAAGAAAGATCGGATAGTAGCTCAAGATTCCCTCGCTCGCGGCCGGTATGATTTCCCACAAAGCGCCGTCAGCGGATCGGATCTCGCGGTCAATTAGCCCGCGACTTCGGTCGGCTGCGGCTCATTCTTGCGCGCGCCTTGTACGCTCTCATGATGAAGACCGCACTCGCGGGTCTCCGCATTTTCCCACCACCATCTGCCCGCGCGCGCCTCCTCCCCAGCATGAACGGCTCTCGTGCAGGGCGAGCACCCAATGCTGGGATAGCCCCGGTCATGGAGACGGTTGTAGGGGAGATGGTTCTGGCGGATGTAATCCCAGACCTGGTCTTTGGTCCAGTCCGCCAAGGGATTGATCTTATAAATTCCGTTGTGGGCATGATCGACCTGGATCTTGTCGAGCAAGGTTCGTGTCACACCCTGTTCCCGGCGGAGCCCCGTCATCCATGCCTCCAAACCTTCCAGAGCCCTCTTTAGAGGTTCCACCTTGCGAATCTCGCAGCAAAGCTTGCGCAACTCGATCGAATCGTAGAAGAGATTGAGACCGTGCCGCCGCACCATTCCTTCCACGCTGACGGCATCGGGAAAAAAAACCTCGATCTGTATTCCATAACGCTTGCGGATGGCATCCATGCATTCGTAGGTTTCCTGGTGGAGCCTGCCGGTATCGAGCGTAAACACCCGAAAATCCGGTCCGCGCAGCTTATAGGCCAAATCAATCAGAACCGACGACTCGGCTTGAAAAGAGGAGGCCACGGCGATCTTCGACCCGAATTGTCCCAGCGCCCATGCGATGATTTCAGGCGCGCTGGAATTCTCAAAGTCGCTGCGGGTTGCGGTCTCATCCCAGTGGTATGTATTTAGTTCTGCCACGTTGCTCTTCCTCGCCTCAGGCGTCTCCCAGATTTTTCAATAGCGCCCGTGTATCGAGCGGAGCAGGCGTCCTCAAAAACACATTGAACCGTTTTCCGGCGCTGGGGTCGCGGTCCAACGTGTATTGGAAATTTCCGTAGAGGCTGCGCGCGAGCGACTCGATCTCCGGTCTGACTCTTTGAAAAGTTTCCTCGTTGTTGGGGGCTAGCAGCCGGTCATTGATGATAACGAGCGCCTCATGACCCAGGAATTTCAGCTTTCCGTCAAGTCGCGGCTCTTCCTCCAATCTCCGGCAATTTTCCAGCGCCGCCCGAAAAATCATCACCAGCTTTTCGTAGTTCGTTCCCGCCAAAGGCTGTTTGCGATTGTAGAGAAGTCCCAGCCGGTTCCCGGCGCAATCGATGCTGACGTTGGCTTCGTGAGCAACCACGAGGATTCCCGGGCCCGCCTGGACATGGCTGTAATCCGCGATGTCGTAATATGCGCCGTCCGAAGCCTGGACCCACGAGTTGAAAATCGGGATAAAATCCTCGAGCCGGATGCCGTGCGAATCCGCGGCAAAAAACTTGACGTTAATCTTCTGCAAATCCA
>JBOHVR010000573.1:0-4068 GCA_050735755.1 Binatia bacterium | reverse complement strand
GGTTTGAGAAGGAGTAAGTTTAGGGTCATCGGACAGGGTGAAAAAGCCCTAAGTAGGAGCAAGTTTTGGAGAGACGCTGCATGAGCTGCTGAGAACAGTGAATCAACTATTCAGGCCGAACCCGATACCTTCACATGGCCAAGAGAAAGAAATCCTTTGGGATCTCTCCAGCCGAGTTACGAGAAAGTCGTTGGGGCTGCCGTAGATTCCTTCTCTAAAGTGACTAACCTCGAAACAATAGGAAGCGGGCGGTCTAACCTAGTTGAGGGGTGGAGCGGGATCAAACACCAAATTGACGCTACCTTTCGACATAGGGATACGGGGGCTTTGATTTACAATGCCAAGAAAAGTTACTCAGTGCCGCAGCGCGCACGATTGCCACAAAGAGAACCTGCTGCTGATCAGGTCTCCCCTCGTGTCCGATGACTACTTATTGGCCGTCTGTAAAACGGGCGCTTAGAGCTTGTCTGCGAACATGGCTTTGTAGTGGCGGTACCAATCGGTCTGCAAACGCTCTTCGGGATCTTACTGCCTCTTGAGTCGAAGAAATTGGACGAATTGAGGGTAGCAAGTCTCAACTTGCTGGCGCATGGCCCAGCGATGGTAGATAGATCAAGTAATAGCTCTCGCCATCCAGGATGGCCCGATCGATGAGACGACGAAAGTCGCAGGCGGTTTTATCCGGCGCCACTTTGCTGTGCTCCGTGCGAAGATTCAAAATGAGGCACGCATAAGGCTTCACAAAACTCTTCGAAGATCTCGCATGTGCTTGACACTCCAACAACTCTATCCTACATTGTAGGGTAGTGATCTTCATCGAGTCGAGCAGCTTCACCACATCTATTGGAGATTATCTCAGGGATGAAGATTATCGGGAGCTTCAGCAAGTATTAGTGCAGAACCCTGCTGCTGGGGCGGTGATGCCAGGATGCGGGGGATTAAGAAAGATACGTTTCAGAGATCCGCAGCGGGGCAAAGGGAGCAGGGGCGGGCTAAGAGTCATTTATCTCTACCTTCCCGAACAAAAGTTGGGTTTTCTTACTGGACATTTACGGTAAGGACGAGAAAGATGATCTTAGCAGGGAGGAGAAGAAGGTACGGGCCAGATTAGCGGGTCGAATCAAAGAGGCCGCAAAAAAAGGCAGATCAAAAGGAGGGTGAGCCTATGTTAAGAAGAAGGACCAAGTCTTTGTTTGAACGGTTAAAGAGTTCTCTCGAAGAGGCGGAGAAATTTGCCGCAGGAGAGTTGACACTCAAGACATTTACTGTCCCTTCTCCGCCCCCGACCTATACGCCGGCGCGGATCAGCCGGATTAGAAAATCTTTGCACATGTCACAAGGGGTGTTTGCCCACGTGCTTAACGTATCGACGAAGACCGTGCAGAGTTGGGAGCAAGGGCTGCGTGAACCTACTCAGGCCGCCCAACGATTACTGGAGGTACTGGAGAAAAAGCCTGAAATAATCGCAACCCTCTGAGAGAGTTTCCCCCCTTTAAACCGACTTGACTTGCCAAGGAAGGGCAATATTCAAATCTCCCTGACCCCCTTGCCAACGCGGAAGCACCGGCTGGACGCCACGAATATTCATCGAGTTTATGAAACCGGCGCTTAGAGCTTGTCGGCGAACATGGCTTTGTAGTGGCGGTACCAGTCGCTCTGGAAGCGCTCTTCGGGATCGTACTTCTTTTTGAGCCTGAGAAACTCGACAAACTGGGGATAACAGGCTTCGACTTGTTTGCGCGTGGCCCAGCGATGGTACGTTAAATAATAACTTCCTCCGTACTGAATAGCCCGGTCGATGAGCCGGCGGAAGTCGCTGGCGGTTTTGGCCAGCGCCTCCCGGCTATGTGCGGTGTGTAGATTGAAAATGATGCACGCGTATGGCTCTTTAGCCCAGGCGAGGAAGCTTTCGTCGTCTCTTTCAATGAGGCGGAAAGTTCCGAAGATCACGTTCGCTTTGCTTTCGCGGAGGTCTTTGCGCGCGTCTTCCAAAAAAGGAAAAAGCGCTTTGCGGGGAAAGTAGATCTCGGTGATCATCTCGGTTGCCTTCTGTTTCGCGCCGAGCTGGCGGTCCAGATCTTCGTGGTAATTATCGATATAGACACTAAGTTGATGGGTGTCGGACCAGTAGCGTTGCCCCGACGTCGAACGGTAGTAACTGGAATAGTAATCAAAGGCCGCCTTCTTATCGACGTGGGCGAGGTAAACGAGTTTCTTCCAACCATCGGCGGACAGCTCCTTTTGCGACTCGCCGATAGGCATTTTCTCCTCGACCGGACGATAACGCGAGAAAACGCCTTTGCGGAGAAAGTCGCGGGAACTCATGTCGGTCGAGTATTGGAAGTCGCCGTAAAGCGTGCCGTCGGCAATGCGCTGGGTGAAGACAGGAATTAGATCTTCCAAGTCGAGCACTTCGACAATTCGTTCCAATCTTTTTCTCGGGCCGAGACGAAGCTTCACGGACGCAATCACACCGAAAAGCCCGTAACCGCCGATCGCAAGGCGGAAAAGCTCGTAGTTTTCCTGGCGGTTGCAGCGCCGGATGTTGCCCTCGGCATCGACGAAAGTGAACGATTCTACATCCGCGATGATCGGCTTGAGATGAACCCCGCGGCCGTGGACGTTGGCTGCGAGCGCGCCGCCGATGCATAGCCGATCCGCGCCCGTTTGCTTCTGTATGATTCCCCATTGCCGCTCTTGATTTTGTTGCCTGGCAATTAGATAGCCGACCAGCTCAGGCCATTGGATTCCGGCTTCCACCTCTACCAGGCCTTTTTCCGCATCAAAGTCGAGGACGCGATTCATACGTCTCATGTCCAGCAGGGTCGCCCCTGTCCCAAACTGTTGCCCACCCATCGCGTGCATCCCGCCCGCAATGCTGATCGCGCGGCCCTCCGCACGGGCATGCCTAATCGCGCCTTGAATGGACTCAACAGAGCTCGGCGCGACAACGCGATGCACGCGAGTGAGGTTCAGTTGCGAGTGGATGTCGTTAACGGTGGCTGCTGTTGTCTCTTTTTGTAATTGCCATGTGCAAGCGCTAGAGCTCAGCGCTGTCGCCGCGCCTAATCCCGGTAGTGCTTTGAGGAACTCCCTACGTGTCAACATCTATATCTACCTTCCGGCAACGATTGTATAAGGACCATTGCAGCGCGGCCTATGTTTTAGCCGGGTGCTGGAAAAAGCGGAATCGTGCTTCGAGAGCCCCACGACGAACGGATTTTACTGATCAGTTCAAGGCGCTCTCCGTTCGTCCTGAGCCGAGCTTTTCGGCGTACATGATAGTGACCCAAGATAAACAGAAAACCTCCCAAAGCAAAATGAAAATCACATGCGGCGGGATGCGTTGCAAGAGCGATTTTATCCGGAGATAATTGAGGCCTATGGATCTTTTACAGCTGGAAGCGCCTGGATGGAGAGAACGGGACGGCCTGCTTCATGGATTTTTTGGGAGACGCGGGGGCGAAAGTACCGGACCCTTTTCGGGACTTAACATTTCGTTCGACGTCGGCGATGATCCCCGAGCGGTAACGAATAACATCTGTAATATGAAGCGGGCCTTGGGTGTGCATGATTTGCGCATCGTCACGATGAAACAGGTGCACGGCGATCACATTATCGATGTGAAAGATGGATCACGAAAGGAGGCCGGTGAAGGCGACGGGATGGTCACGACGGCCAAAGGGGTTTTTCTTGGGGTTCTGACCGCCGATTGCGTGCCGATCCTGTTGTGCGCGCCGACCGCAAAATTAGTCGCGGTCGCGCATGCGGGCTGGCGCGGCACCTTGCTCGGGGTGGCGCCAAAAATGATCAATCATCTCAGGAATAACTATGGCATCGAAGCCGCCGCCATCGAGGTCGCCTTGGGCCCGGCTATTGGCTCCTGTTGTTATGAGATCGGGTCTGATGTTAGCAAGCCGATCATAAAGAAATGGGGCTCATTGGGGCGCGAAGCTCTGAGAACAGAAAGCGGCAAGGGGTTTCTTGACTTGAAGCTATTGAACATATCTTTATTTAAGGACGCGGGGATTTTCGAAGAGAACATTTCGCAACTCGGTTCCTGTACCG
>JBOHVR010000572.1:0-2754 GCA_050735755.1 Binatia bacterium | reverse complement strand
CAGTAACTCCGACTCTTCGATCTGAGTGTGCGTGGTCAGGCCCCCAATCAAAATTCGATCACCGTCTTGGCGGATGAGATTAAGGCCGGTTATCCCGCCGAGGTCGATGATGTGTTTGGGTTTGGCCAGGCGCAACTTCATGAGCGGAACGAGACTCTGGCCTCCGGACAGAAGCTTGACGTCCTCGCCGAGAGAGGCGAGCAATTTTACGGCTTGGTCGAGCGAAGCAGGGCGGTGGTAGTCAAAATCCGCGGGGATCATCGCAAAATTTGTCTTCCCTATCCGTGAATCAACTTCCAGACGGCTTCCGGCGTAAGCGGGAGTTCTCTCACCCGCTTGCCCAGGGGAACAAGCGCATCCTCTACGGCGCTGGCAATGGCTGCGGGAGATGGAATCGCCGCGCCTTCGCCGGCCGGTTTTTGTCCCAAGGCCGTAAAAGGTGAAGGCACCGGATTGTGCTCCAGCTCGATGCCGGGCGTTTCCAAGGTCGAGGATTTGCCATAGTCGGTCAAGGTAATCGTCAATAGCTGTCCTTCGGGGCTGTAAATGAATCCCTCGCCCAGGGCGACCGAGATGCCGTGCGCGGCCGAACCGTAGGCCTGGCCGTCCACAACCTGGGGATTGATGACAGTGCCGTTGTCGCAGACTACCAGGTAACGGAGCACATGGACCTTTCCGGTTTCGCGATCAACCTCGACAACCGCGGCGTGCGCGCCGGCGGAAAAGCTGAATTGGGCGCGGATACGGCGCGACGAGTCGGGCACCATAAAAGGCTCAGCGTGCGGAAACTTATAATAGCAGATCGTCTGTAGCCCGGCCTCAAAATCCACCGGCATCATCGCCTGATTCGTGTAGGCAGCCTTGCCCAAGTCAGCGAAGGAAATCTTCCGATTGGGCGACGCGGTGATGAAAACCACGCCGTCTTCGATCGTGAGCTCGCCAATCCTGGCGTTGAGAATATGAGCGGCCAGAGTCAGAACCTTTTCTTTGAGTTTCAGCGCTGCGCCGTGGACCGCGCCGATATCGTAGAGGTGAAAATTGTTGCCGCTATTCGCCGAACCGACCCCCCATGGCGCCACCTCGCTATCGAAGGGGGATACCGCGCTGATGCGGTCCGGGCTGACCCCTAGAACTTCGGCAACAACTTGCGCGGTTGTGGTTTCGTGGGCTTGGCCGCAATTCGGTGAGGCTAGGAAGATCGCGATTGTGCCGTTTTTTTCCAGCTTGAGGATTGCGCCGTTGACTCCACCCGCCCCGGGATACTCTTTCATTTCGGGGAAAATCGCCATATCGCGGGCGGCGTTTCTCCCGCCGGGCTCCACGCCGATGACGATGCCGACGCCCAAGAGTCGTCCTTGACTCCGCGCTTGCTTTTGTTCGGCGCGCAGTTTGTCATAGCCGATGCTCTCAGCCGCCCGCTTCAAGAGGGTCGGGTAATCACCGCTGTCGTAGATATTGCCACTGGGGGTCGTGTAGGGAAAATGGTCCGCTGGGATCAGATTCGCGGCGCGCACCGCCACCGGGTCCATCATCAGCTCTTGGGCGATGCGGTCCATCATGCGCTCCCAGATAAAACACATGCCCGGCTTGCCGATGCCCCGGTTAGGAATGACCGGGCACTTGTTGGTCACTACGGAAAAACCCTCAAGCGCTAGATTCTTGACTCTATAGGTGTTGAACAGGTTGTTCAGCTTGTTCGTGAAATGGATCGTGAGCGTGCTGACCGAGCCGCCCACGTCATCGATCTCCTTGAAACGCAGGCCGAGAACGGTGCCGTCCTTTTTGACCGCGGCTTCGACATCGAATTCTTGCCCGCAGGAGTGGCCTGCGGCCATCATATGCTCGCTCCGGTCTTCAATCCATTTGACGGGGCGGTTGCTCATGATCGAGAGCAGGCTCGCGATCACGACGTATTTGCGGATGAGATGGATCTTTTGGCCGAAGCCGCCACCCACATCGGGAATGATGACGCGCACATCCTCCAGGCCGAGGGCTTCCCGCAGCGCATCGTAGATCACTTCCGGCGACTGTGCGTTGACCCAGACCGTAAGCCTCTGACTGGCCGCGTCGAAGGAGGCGACGCACGCGAAGGTCTCCAAAGGCGTTGAGCTGTAGCGGTGCATCTTTAAAGTTTCTCGCACTACGAGATCGGCGCTCTTGAAGGCCGCTTCGACGTCGCCATAGCTCATCCCGCCGTTCCAGGCGAGGTTCGACCCCAGTTCTTCGAAGAGCAGCGCCGAATCCGGCTTCATCGCGTCGCGCGGTTCAGTCACCGGCGGAAGCGGATCGTAGTCGACCCCCACAAGTTCCGCGGCGTCTTCGGCGATCGATTTCTGGCGCGCGGCGACAGCGCCGATGGGTTCGCCGACGTAACGCACTTTATCGATCGCAGTCGCATACTCATTGATAGGGCGGCGGAGCCCGGCCGCATAACGCCCGGGTTTGAAAGGCTGTGATTTGTTTTTTACATCCTCCGGCGTCAGGACCGCGAAGACGCCGGGCAGTTGCGCGGCAGCCGCGGCGTCGACTTGCGCGATGCGCGCGTGCGCGTGGGAGCTTCGCACCAATACGGCATGCAACATCCCGGGAAGCGTGAGATCGTCCACATAATGGCCGCGTCCGGTCGCGTGGCGCGGTCCCTCCTTGCTGCGCGCGGAAGCGCCGATGTATTTATTCGCAGCCATATTCTCTTTACCCCGAAACTAGAAACTAGAAGCTTGAAACTCCTTCATCTTTTTCGCCGCTTCTTTAACC
>JBOHVR010000571.1:0-20878 GCA_050735755.1 Binatia bacterium | reverse complement strand
ATGTCGGACACGGTAGAAACCGATATCAAGAGAGTCCACATCATAGCCAACGAAGTATTGACCCGTTATCAGAAGAAGGCTCTCAGTTGGGAAGAGTTAAGAAAGGTTGCCGAGGGACCCTTTGATTTGTTTTTGATCCCGCTGATATTCCGGGAAGAGTTCGAGAAGGATTCCACCGTCATCTTCAACGAGGCCAAGAGGCAAGAGATTAGAAATCACGCGCTGGAGATCGCGCGCAAGCATGGGTTCGACACTAATCCGCCGGAATTGGTTCCGGGAGTTGAAGAGTCTCTGCGCGCCGCTGAAGAGGCAGGCTTGACCAACGTTCTCTTAACGACAGGCGGGCGGCGGTTTCAGCACCAGGCCATGGAAAGACACGGCATCGGCAGGTATTTTCACGACATTGTCGACCGGGAACAAACCTATTTTACCAAGGAGCAGGGGATCTATTATTTCTTTCGCAAGATGAACTTACCTCAGCTCCAGATCGCGCTTCTTTCCGGGACCGCGTCCTACATCAAGGCCGGCAACAATCTTCGATCCTGTAAAGTAGGCGCCAGCGAGCTTTCTGTTCAGACCGTCGCTCTCGCAACTCCTTACTCTTACAGCGACGAGGCAACGCTCATGGCCGCCCGCCCGAATCTGTTGATTCATGGCCTGGACGAATTGCTGCCGCGACTGAGAGATGGGGGCGTGAAGACCGATACGGTTTGATTGAAGAAATAACTTCAGGACAGAGCGATGCCAGAGCGGCGAAGCGGGAGCAGTTCGTGGATCTGAGCGTCGTGAGAGAGTTGGACGAGTCTTAATTCATTGACGGGCTTTATAAGCGAGGTCTCGAGACTTACGCTCTCGCGCCGGAGCGCGACGACGCGCGAATCTATGGTCGCGTAGTGTTTCAGGTTGCGCTGGCGCCGTTCTGTCTAAGAGAGCTGACGCTTACACCTCCCTAGAATCACAGCCAATCGTAGCGGACCAGGCTCCGCGACAAAGAACTCCTCACGGAGGGATCAAAGTAGCTCGGCCGTATGATCCGCTCCCGGCAACATTCACAGCTACACGGTCCAGAATCGCTCTAACCGTAGGCTCATGACTTCAGTAGCCGCGACGCAGGCCCAGACGAAGCAGGCGAAAAGAACGGCGAAGAGCAGAAGTCGAAGCCTGCGCGGGTTCTGATCAGTGATGCGCGTTGTCGGACTATCCATGGGAATTTGTCCTCCGTTGCTTCAGATGAGCAATTGATGTGCCAAAGAATGTTCGCTGCAGCAAAGCGCAAGGCCCGAACTTAGCGTCGAGGCGGAATGTACGGCGGTAGCCAGTTGTTGCAGAAGCGGGACTTTGTAGACATAGTGCGACAGTATACTATGCCACCTGCGCGGCCTCGTTTTAGTCAACGTTCCAGCTGCGCGTAGTACAGTCGTGAGGGCTTGATCAACCGGTCGCGGACATTTTTCTTCGAGGCAGAGTTCACGCCAGTCTACGCAAGCCAGTACGGATCCGACGTTGCCGTCCTGGCGATCGCGTCAGAGAGCAAACAGCGAACCGAGCGGCGCCGTTCGCGGAATCGCTCCCACGTCGAGCAACATCTCCATCTCCGCTGCCGCCAGGTTCTGCTCCGCTTGGGTGAAGGTAAACTCGATTTTGGGATAACGCGCGGAAGCCAGTAGCGCCTCTTTGTCGCCGCCGTAACGGGCGATAAAGGCATCCGCGATCTCTTCAAGGCGCGCCTCGCTGTAGGCGAAGGACCGGCGAAAAGCGCTGAGCAGCGTCTCTTTGATGCCCGGGTATCGCTGCAAGAGATCTTCGCGCGCCGCGATCATGTGCTTGATCATCTGATCGAATCCGTAGAGCGTTTTCCATGCTGCACCGTCCGTATAGAGACAGCGTATGCCTTCAGTCATCTCGCCGCGAAAGAAAAACTGATCGAGCAACACGACGGCGTCCGCCCGGCCGCTCCTAAGCACTTCGAGCAGCTCTTCCTGCGGATGCGACTCCCACCGCAAGGTATGGTCCACCACGCCGTACACCCGCCGCAGGAGGTAACGGTGGATGGCGTGCGCGCCCTGGTGCGTGGCAATTAAACGTCCGGCGAGATCCTGCGGCCTTTTCACGGGCCCGTCGGCGCGGACGAAAACACCGTTGCCCTTCAACGTTGATTTCCATTCCGTGGCGAGGCCGATGATGGGCTCGCCTTGAAGCTTTCGCCGCAGGAAGTTCGGCAGATAGAGGTTCGCCGCATGAACGTCGCCGCGGATCAAAGCCTCTTCCTGCTCATGACTCGGTGGGTCGGGCAGCTCGACGACCTTCATATCAAAGCCGTCCGGTTTTATCTTTCCCATCGCCAAGGCATAGTAGGTGCGAAACATGCAGAAGCGATTGCGGTAGTGCGCGAACTTCAGCTCCACAGGGCAAGCCTTACGACTTTGCCGCCTGTTCTCTCGGCTGATTGCAAATATCGAGAGCGGCCAGAGCATAGACTTTGGCGCAGTTGACCATGTTCTCAATGCCCACGCCGCGCCGGACCCCGCTCGGCGTGTCCCACTCCGCCGGCGCCCGGGTCTCCGTCGGATCGACCAGATGAGTGCCGAAGCCCGGCCCGTAAGTGATGCTGGGAACGCCGTAGGCGGCGATGCGGGATCCGTCGCTCGTGATACCGTAGCGAATCGGTTTTGCATAGGGCGCCGGCTTGCCGAATACCGTCTTGTGGGCCTTTTCCAGGGCTTTCACGACGTATTCCCGCCGGGAGATCTCATAGCCGTCGGTTGACAGGTAAAGATCAACGCGGATATCGAGAATGTCGCTTTGTTGTTTCCTTACTTTATCGCAGACGGTTTCGATCTCGCGTTTGATCGCCAGCGGCGGTGTTCCCGGCAAAGTCTTTACGATGACAAAGATGTCGGTCGTCGGGCGCGTCCCCGGTTTGAACGGATTCCCGCCTTCGATGGCGCCGATCTGCACGGTGGGAAGCATGAACCTGTGCTTGTACTTCCTTTGATACTCTTTTTCCCAATCCTGGATGGCCTGAGCGACCTTGGCGGCGGCGAGCACGAACCGCGTTGCTTTTCCGTCTACGCTCACACGCGCCCACACCAGGCCAGCGTTGCCGATCTGGAGCTGCAACCCGGTCGGTTCGCCGATGATGCACATATCGGCCATCACACCGTGGTCCATCATATAGCGCGCTCCCACCCCGGCGCCCCGGTAAGTCTTCCCCTGGAATCTGCCGATCTGCGCCTTTTCGATCTCGCCGACAACACCGGATAGGATAAGATCGCCTTTGAGTCGAACACCGGCTTTTTTCACGGCCGCGACTGCCTCAATGTAGCACGGGAAAGCGGCTTTCATATTGACCAGCCCCCGGCCGTAAATCCGGTCCTCTTCGACGAGGGTCTCCTGCGGGTTGTCGAAATGGTCCATATGGGCGCAGAACATGAGCGTGGCGCCGCCGCCGGTTCCCTTCAATCTTCCAATTACGTTGGGTCTTCCTTCCTCAACTTCCTGGTACTCGACCTGCATGCCCAAATTTTCAAACTCGCTGCCAAGGTACTCGGCGATTTCCTTCTCTTCCCCCGTGATGCTGACAATGTCCGCCACGTTACGGGCAAGTTCAATGATCCTGTGGCGGTCCACTTGTTCGAGCACTTGCTGTTCCATCCCTCTCCCTCCTTATCGACCGATACGTTCTGGAAAAGTTTTCTCTAGCATATTCGGTTCCGTATCGACAGGAAACGGCGTTGGCGGCTGCCGCCGATTTGCTTGAATTGAGCGTCGATGATGAGGTAACGACGGTGCCTGGCGCATCTCATTTTCCGTTTTGCGGGGGTCCTGCGGAACCGCTCGGAGTCATTGCTGGATTTATCGGTTTTGCGGGCATCGCTGCCGGAGTGGTGGAACTGCAAGCGGGCGCTGAAGTCGTTGGAGTGACCAACGAGCGCTTTACCGGAACTTACGCCGAATATGCGCTTGCCCGCGCAAACATCATTGTTGCAACGCGAGGCATTTCGCACCCGTTTATTTTAGATCAAGCAAAATGGAGGAGGAGTTCCGTCCTGCGATGCGAGTTGCACGACAAATAACGTGGCGCCAGATTTGCTGGCAGTGCTCGGGTATGGAACGTGAGCCGGGAAGTACATGCATGAAACCGCTTTATATTGTTGCCCATTAAAGGATATTTCGCCCTCCAGCACATAACGCACCTGCTGACAGGGCGCCACGCCGCCCTGAGTCCTGGCGCCGGCGTCGATTTTTACGAGCTTGATGTTCGGGCCTACCTCGTTAAAGTAACCCAAGTGTTTTGCCCAGGCGCCAGGCGTGTCCTCCAGGGCTTTCCAAGCGTAGTTGTCCGTCCTCATCACGATATGCTCGCTGTATCGCGGAGGCGCATAGGTAAGCTCATGTCCGCGAATATACTCCCGGAATGCCTCAGCGCCATCCTGCTTTCGACCATCTGGCCCGATGTAGATCCCTTTTTCGAATTTGCCAATTTTTGCTAACTCCTGTCTTGCCTTCTTCATGTCTGAAGGATCGAGATAGGGAATGCCGGATGGACCGGAGAACTGCAGCCCGATTCCCACCCGTTCCTCCGAGAGGGACATGTCCTCCGGGCCATAATGAACGGATTCTGGATTGTAGATGCAGTCTCCGGGACCGCAGACTTCGTGTCCAAACTTCACCTGACCGCGGATGATATATCTCACCGATTCGCAATCATGTCTATGTCGCGGGGTATAGCGTATGGACTTGGTCGTCGAGAGGCCGGCTCGGATGGCGATGCCCCGCTCCTTGTCAAAAAAACCAAACCACTTATGCTCCCTTCCGGCGGGTCTATGTTTCGCCGGTTCGTCATCCCATAAAGAATCAGTCTCGCGCACTATCACGGGACCCGTGATGGGACCTTCCATGGCAACTCTCGCCATATTGTTAGAAGTCTCTTGGATTTCGGTTGCTTTCATGAGATCGCTCCTTTCAGCGCGTAAGGCGGACTTTGAGTGTGGCGATTCTATTGCCCAAGCCTTTTGACTGTCAAGATGCGAGGTCCTCAAGTGATGCGAGGTCCTCAAGGTATCGCCTGTTGACAGGCAATTTCCGCTGGTTGTAAGGTCGGGCCATTGAACGGCGCGCCGAAGTTGGCAGCACCTAGCGTGCGAAAGCTTTTGTTGCCTGCAGGTTTTCCGGAGACTGGCGCAATTGAAACTGTACGTGCGACTGTAGAGAGAACACCTGAAAATTGACGAAACGGAGGATTTGGGAAAATGAGCGAGGCCGCAGAAGTTCTATCTTCGACAGCTAATCCTTGGGCCGATGCGACGGGGCACCGGCCGAAGAATCAGAAAAAGCAGGCTTTCGGAGTTACCCTTGCGCAGATGGGTTTCCACGTTGTCTGCAATCACACCGCTATTGAAAAAGGCGGGATGTCTCCGCGGCATCACCACAACTTTGAACAAATTCGTTATGTGTTAGAGGGTCACCTGTTTTATGGCAGAAAGAAAATTGGCCCGGGCACCCTGATGTACGTGCCCGAAAGCGTCGATTATGGGCCGCAGACTAGGGAAGAGGACACGCGCGCCATAGTATTTCAGTTTGCCGGCCCCAGTGGGGTTCCGAAGTTCAGTCAGGTTGACTCCAAAGTCGCGCGGCAAAAGCTTCTTGCTGAGGGCGTGGTCTTTCAGAAGGGAATCGCTCATTTTCCTTCAGGAAAAAAACAGGACGCCGCTGAAGCCTTATGGGAATTTATGGCTGGCCGGCCGATTGAATACGCGCCTCCCCGGTATGAAGACCCGATCTACCTATATACGCAGGCGTTCTCGTGGCAGCCCACGGAATATGCTGGCGTTACGATCAAACGTCTCGGTTATTTCAACGAGTGTGGTCCTAACGTGAGTCTGCTGCATCTCGACCCCAAGGCCTCGGTCCCGCAGCAAAGCCTGAATTGGTTGGATATCCGCGTCATCCTCGAAGGTGAGGTGGAATATGCGGATCAGCGTTGTCCAGCGGTCAGCCGGCTGTACTGTTCTCCAGGCGGCTCATACGAAGAGATGCG
Source organism: Binatia bacterium (assembly GCA_050735755.1). GTDB lineage: Bacteria > Desulfobacterota > Binatia > UBA9968 > UBA9968 > DATMAM01. The sequence goes on along the minus strand of JBOHVR010000571.1, from coordinate 14,838 downwards.
CAGCGAGTCAGGAGCAACTGTTTTAGTCTTTCAGATCGCTGTGTCGGGAGGAGAGGCTCCGAAGCGATAACGAGCAAGTTAGTCCATAATCAGATGCCGGGCGAAACTTAATGAGAGGGAAACCCATGAAATCCCATGTGATGAGCTGGTTCACGCTTTTTATGCTGATCGGAACACTAGCGCAGGCGGAGCCTCCGCAATCCGTCATCGACGCGGCCAAGCGGGAAGGGAAGTTAATCAACTGGGGAGGATTCAGCAACTCTGATTTCCGCGAGTACGGGAAACGATTTAACAAACGTTATCCTTTCATAAAAATGGAGAACTGGGCGAGCTCGACAGAGACAACGCGCGAACGGGTGTGGTCGGATTTCTACGCCAAGCGGGATTCGTGGGATGTGGCAATCGGAGGGAACAGGGGGATGGTCGACGATTGGATTAAAGCGGGCGTTGTCCGGAAATGGTCCGTTCCCTCTCTTGCGCGGATCCACAAGACCGCCAAGGATTCACAAGGTTACTGGGCGATTCCGCACGCCAGCGTCGTCGTTGCGGGCGCGTATAATACCAATCTTGTTTCTGCTAAAGACGCGCCGAAATCCTATGAAGATTTTCTGGACCCCAAGTGGAGAGGGAAGTTCGCGATCACCGTAAAGGTGTCGAATTATGTCAGCCTGGCACAACCTGAGTCATGGGGAAAAGAAAAAGTCAAAGCGTATATCACCAGGTTGGCCGCTAACAAACCCCAGATTACGAAGGGCCGCACTCAGATGGTTGCCTTGCTGGCCGCGGGCGAATTTCCGGCAGCGACTTCCAATGTGGCGCTTCACACCGTAAAGCGCCTTCAGGAAAAAGGGGCTCCCATAGAATGGGTCAGGGCAGGTCCGCTGGTGTTTGCGGGCGCAGCCGCAGTCATGAGCGCGCGCGCGGCTCACCCCAACGCGGCGCATCTGTGGCTCGACTGGCTGCTCTCCCCCGAAGGAAGCAAGGCCTCTGAAGAAATAGAAAACAAAGGGAATCCCTTCCCGGGTAGCGGCAGCCAGCAATCGGAAGCGATCAAAGGATTGCCCTTCGTGGTGACCGATGAGAGTTTCCAGATCGAGAACGAGGCGTTTACGAAAGAGCTGAACAACCTTTTGGGTATTAAGTAATATATCCAATCTGCTTCGTCCTTGTTTAGAAGAACCGCTGTATTCGTGCCAGCTCAAGTGAGCTATCTTGCTCGCTGGACCTATCGCGACTTTCAAAAACCGCGCCGCATAAGGCTCTGAATGAGCGCCACTCAAGCCCTTAGAGCGACGAAAGACATCATATTTCGCCCACGCGCTGGATTCACGTGGAATCGGCAGTCCTTTATCATGCTGCCGGTGATCGCGTTCATGCTGTACCTGGTTATCGTTCCGCTAATCTTTCTGTTGTGGAGCAGTTTTCGAACCACGCCTATAGGGGTTCCCGGCCCGCTGACGCTGCAGAATTACGTGCGCGCCTACACCGATTCTCAGACCTATAGCTTGCTGGGAAACACCCTCATTTTCTCGGCGGGATCCGTAGCCGTTTCTGTTTTGTTAGGCGTCGGCTTTGCTTGGCTGCTGGAGCGCACCAACGTGCCTTTCAAAGATGCCATTTACACTTTCATCCCGATTCCGATGATCGTGCCGGGCATTCTTTTTTCCATCGCGTGGGTTCTCTTATTGAGTCCGACGATCGGGCTTGTGAACGTTTCTCTCGTTGGATTTTTCAATTTGAGCGCCCCGCCGATCAACATCTACAGTCTCCCCAGCATGATTTTGCTCGACGGCTTACATTCCGTTCCGATTACGTTCCTCATACTTTCGGGGGCATTTAGGAGAATGGATCCTGCCCTGGAAGAGGCCTCTGCGGTGGCCGGAGCGGGGATTCTCACTACGCTGCATCGCATCACCATGCGCGTGTTAAGCCCGACGGTGCTTGCGGCCGTGATCTATCTGCTTATCTCGGCTATCGATTCCTTCGAGATTCCCGGCGTAATCGGCCTTCGCGCGGGCATCCATGTTTTGGCTTTAAAAATCTATCTCGCCAAGCAAGGTGTTCCGCCGGACTATGGTCTCATTGGTACCTTATCGATCCTCCTGCTGGGTCTCAGTGCCTTGCTGGCCATTTTTTATGGGCGGCTTACACGCGAGAGCGCCAGGTACGCTACCATTACAGGGAAGAATTACAGTCCGAAGATTTATGATCTCGGCCGCTGCCGATATGCAGCTCTGGTTTTTTTCGCCGCTTACTTCCTGCTGACCGTAGTGTTGCCGGTATTTGTCCTGGTTTGGGCATCGCTTCTGCCCTTTTATCAAGTTCCATCCGCGAAAGCTTTATCGACTGTGTCGCTGGCCAAGTACTGGGAGCTATGGGAGTTCCCCAATGTCGGTTTAGCTTTCACGAATACTTTTCTGATGGTTCTGTGTGCTCCTACGATTACGATGCTGATTTGCTCGATCTTCTCGTGGTTTATCGTCAAGGCCCGGGTGACGGGCTCAAGGGTGCTCGACGTCCTGGCTTTCTTGCCCCACGCAATACCGGGTGTCGTGCTCGGTGTTGCCCTTATGTGGACCTATGCATTCATACCGCTCCATATCTATGGAACGCTCTGGATCTTACTCATCGCTTACGTAACCTCCCGAATTCCTTTTGGGACGCGGCTGATGAATGCTGCGATGGCGCAGCTGCACAAGGAGCTGGAGGAGGCTTCTTATACGAGCGGCGGCACCTGGGGAAGAACGTTTCGAAAAATAACTTTGCCGCTTTTATTACCCGCGGTCATGAACGGTTGGCTGGTCTCGGCTATCCTTGTCGCGAAAGCGATGGGGACCGTCATCATGCTGTACGGCCAGGACAGCATTGTCATCTCTGTATTGGTTTGGGAGCTGTGGGAACGAGGGGATGTACCAGGGACGGCCGCTGTGGGGGTGGTCCTGATCGTCCTGCTTATGGCAGTGACTTTCTGCGCAAGAAAATACGTTGCCCGAGCGCTTTAGATGAAATGCGTTGGAACCCGCCCTCCCAGGAGTGGTTGACTCGAACGGTCCCACGGCCTGACCTTATCGCTGCTCCTCGACGCGCTCGATCGAATCCCAGGGTTTTCCCTTTGCCGCGTTTGTGCCCGCAATCCTGCCGCCGACGAAACATTCGGTCACATTCCCGGCTTCCAGGTATAGATGTCCGAAAATCGAGCTGATGTCACCTGCCGCATAGAGGCGCGAAATCGGGTTTCCCATCGGATCGAGAACGCGTTGGTCCGCGTCGTGAGCCGGCCCACCCTGAGTATTGGAGACGATCGGCCACGCCTCCATCGCATAAAACGGCGGGTGGGTTAGGGCCATCATAGTCTTCTCCGGCCGGCCGAAGTCGTCATCCTTTCCGCCTGAAAACCCCCCGTTCCAGCGCGAGACCGTCGCCGCCAGGAGTTCGGGACTAATTTTTATCTGTGCGGCCAGGGCGTCAATACTATCCGCCTTTTTTATCCATCCCTTTTCGATCTCGGCCAGGTTGTCGTCACTCCATTTGTAGTGATACCGCTCGTCGTTGACGATGGCCATCGCGACGGGCCCAAGCTTTCTTCCCTCCTCGTCGAAAATCAAGTAGCACGGGATGCGCGGGTAGTCTTGAATGTCCGCGTCGTAATACTCCAGCGGGCGCGCGCCCGTGTCTTGGGGCGCCGGAGGATATTCATTCATGAAGCGCTTGCCGAAACGATCCACGGCGATCCAGACCATCTTACGGTTTTCATTGCGCGGTCCCGCCCAAACGTGGCGGATCGCAAACGGAAATTCGGGATACTTGAAACCGTATCCGCCGTGGAAGTGCCACATGTGCCATAAGGCGGCGCCCGCTCTCTGCGCCATGAGAATGCCATCTCCCGTGTTGCCCAGATAGACAGGATAGACCGGCTGCGCTTGGAAATACTGGAGCTTCATCTCGGGATTGTTTTCAAATCCGCCGGAGCAGAGAATCACAGCCCGGCGGGCTTTGATCCTTATCTCTTTACCTGATCGCTCGGCGATAACTCCAAGGACTTCGCCGTTATCGCCGGTCACCAGGCCCCGCGCCGGCGTGGAGAGCAAGACTGCAATGTTACGGATCGCGATGTTGTCTACCACCATCTTAAAGAGCCGCGCCCCGCCGCGCAGCCCTTTGGCCCAAGGAAAGGCATCGTAAGCCGGGAAATCTTTAAGTTTGATGGAATCAATGTCATTGGTTCCAGGAAATGGATAAGTTCCGTGCCCGCGAATTTCGCTCTGGCTGGGTTCGGTCCCGCTTACTTTCGCGAGTTCCGTTATCCAATCGATGATCTCGACCATCCCTTGGGCGAGCGGCCGGAGGACCTCATCCGGCGTGGTCCCGTTGCAAGTTCGCCTGAGATATGTAAAAGCGGATTCCGCACTCCGGGCAAAGGCAACTCCGCCACCGGAGAGAATCGAGATCCCTCCAGGATGCGGCAACTTTTCCAACAAGAGGACTTTGACGCCGGCATCATGTGCGGCAATGGCCGAAACCGCGCCGGCAAATCCGTACCCGACGACGATCACATCGGCTTGCTGATCCCACCTATCGCTAAGCTGTTGTGCCATCCTTTCGCCTCCTCTGACGAGCAAGGCTTGCATTCTAGACAATTTGTCTCGGCGGCGACAACCAGCCGTGCTATTAAGAAAATGATGACAAGCACAGGCCGGAGGATGAGGGCATCTTTGTCAAAAGACGGGAATTGATGCCAGCATAAAAGAGCGCCATTACCACGGCTGAAAAATGACGGCTGATAGGATTTCCATACGTTGCTGTATCGCAGGCGGTGGCCCGGCCGGCATGATGTTGGGCTATCTGCTTGGACGCGCCGGTGTCGATGTTTTGGTCCTCGAAAAGCATGCGGATTTCCTGCGCGATTTTCGCGGTGATACGATCCATCCCTCGACGCTCGAGGTGATGCATGAACTCGGATTGCTTGAGGAGGTTCTCACTTTACCGCACCAGGAAGTGTATGAGCTTACGGCGCAGGTTGGCCCGAGGAAGTTGACAATAGCGGATTTCAGGCACCTGCCGACCCGCTGCCGTTTCATCGCCTTCATGCCGCAGTGGGACTTTCTCAACTTCCTTGCCGGGCGTGCGGCGCGCTTTCCCAACTTTCGTCTGATGATGGAGGCTGAGGTGACTGGTCTCGTGGAGGGCTCGGGGCGCGTGATTGGACTTCACGCCAATACACCGAGCGGTGCGGTTGAAGTGCGCGCCGACCTCGTCGTTGGGGCTGATGGCCGGAATTCGATCGTTCGGGAGAAGGCCGGTCTAACCGTAATGGAATTCGGAGCGCCCATGGATGTCCTGTGGTTTCGGATCACCCGAACTCCCGAGGACCCGGCGCAAACGATGGGGAGGTTTGACGTGGGGCGGATCTTTATCAGCATCAATCGAGGCGAGTATTGGCAGTGCGGCTACGTCATTCCCAAAGGTCAATTTGAAGAGATGCGCCGCCAAGGGCTCGAATCTTTTCGCGAGAAGGTCATCCGATTGGCGCCGTACGCCAGAGAAACGGCAGGCGATCTTCGCAGTTGGGAGGACGTAAAGCTGTTGACCGTCCGCGTTGATCGATTGTCTGAGTGGTTTCGTCCCGGCCTTCTGTGTATCGGAGATGCAGCGCACGCGATGTCCCCGGTCGGGGGCGTCGGCATCAATCTCGCTATTCAGGATGCAGTAGCTGCGGCCAATGTTCTCGCGTTGCCGCTCCGGGAAGGGCGACTGGCCATCGATCACCTCCGGCAAATACAGAAAAGACGCGAGCTACCCACGCGAGTAATCCAGTGGTTGCAGGTTACGCTCCAACGCAGAGTGATTGCGCGCGTACTGGGTGAGACAAAGCCTTTCAAGCCGCCACTCGTGCTCCGGCTGCTTGCCGGAGTACCAATTCTCCGGCGCATCCCCGCCCGGCTGGTCGGCATCGGCATCCGCCCGGAGCATGCGAGCGGCGACATATTGGAACGACCGTAGAAAAGTACAAGAGTCGATATGAAAATTGTGGTCGAATGCTATGCCGGTTACCGCGCGGACGAAGAGCCGCGCCGGTTCTTTATTGGCGAGCGTCTCATTCAAGTCGTCTCCGTCACTGACCGCTGGACGACGCCGGATTACCGCTATTTTAGAGTCGCGGGTGATGACGGGCGCATTCACGCGCTCCGTCAAATTATCGATAGAAGAGAGTGGGAACTGGCTTGAGTGATCGGCTCAAAGAAACAGTTCGGGCATGGGCGGGTCAGATCCGGGCAACTGGCTTCCACAGGCCTTTCGCGTAGGGGATTTCCACTACCTTGATGCTGCCCGGGGAAACGGACTCGACGGCCTTGGACTGCGCGAGAGCTTTTTGAATGCGTCGCCAGCTCGTGGATGACAGCACAGCAATACCAATATTTCACCCACCGATAGGTTCCTTGCTAAAATCATCGACGGATCACTGTCCGGCGCCAGTTCTTTCTACGCCCTGCGATCGTCATGCTCGTATTTTCAGAAGTCGGGAAGCGAGAAGGCGATGATGTCGTAGACCATGTGGACGCAAGCCGTGAATGTCGTCGATTTCCGATTTCTCATGATGCCCAGGATAACACCGATGCCAAAAATTAGAATCATGCCGGGCAGCTGGTACTGAACGTGCAGAGCGGCGAACAACAGCGATGTCAGAAGAATTCCAAAACGCGGCTGGAGGGCGCCACGAAAGACCGCTTCCTCTCCTACGCCTGCTGCAAGCGATAATGCAGGTATGCCTAGAAGGGGGGACACGTTCGCAAACTCCAGCGGAAATCGGTCCTCAAGCGCGTGAATCTCGGGGAAGAATACTTCCTCGGCGAATTCGAAAAGGACAACCCCCAGCACCAGCGGCACCGTTACCGCCACTGCCTGAACGAACTCTCTAAGAGTGATTGGAACGAAACCCAACCGAACAAGGCTTTGCTTGAGATCGCGCCTCATGAGAAACCCCACCCCCGCGAGGGCAAGTGGAATATCCGTCAGCAAGGAAATGATAGGATCCTTCAGATCCAGCAGGATCGTTTCTCCCGGTTCCTCCGAGAGCATCACAAAAAGCCAGCGGACCATCATCAAGGTAAAGAGGAACATCACCGCGGCGGTCGTATGCAATGAGGAATTAGGATTTAGGCCTGCAGCCGGAAACAAATGGATACGAAAGCCCCGCAGCAGGCACGGCAGCGCAAGCGAACTCCCTATGAACACGCATAAAACGATGGTCTCAGCGTGAATTTCCTCCCTTAAAGGCAGAGCGTCCTTCCAGATCAGGAATCGGCTGGCAACAGCAATAGCGGAAAGCGCCAAGAAAATAGCCACCAGTCCTATCACGCGTCGAATCCATACTGCTGTCTCCAGTATTTGCGCAATCACAAGCGTTACAATCAGCGGGGCGGCAAACCACAGATCTTCAACACTCCCCGTGAGCGCAAGGCCGACATAAGCGACGGCCAGAGCGAGCCAAAGGAGGACGCCGGGCCATCGCGGCCTGACCGCCCCCACGGCTAACCTACCCGTAACTATTTCAGCGCGATTGCCGGCTTCGCTCTCAGGCTCTTCGAAATGGTGAGCAGTGTCTTTATTATCTTCCACGGTTCACCTTGACAGTCGTGTATCACGGCTCCGCTTGCGAACGTGACGGCGCAAAATATTGGCGATATTTTTCACAATCGTGTTGGGGTGGGGGATCTGGCAGGATTGTATGATCCGCCAGCTTACTCAGGTGGTCATCGAACATCTCTAAAAGGGCCGTCGAATAATTCCGCAAGATTTCGCCAGATCTGGAACGAAAAGTCCACCGAACCGAAGAAGGTTAATGGAACGGTGTCCCGGCGGCCGCAGATCTATCGGAAAGGCGAGGGGTCCGTGCTGTGCAGAATGCCCTGGTCGAGATTCAGTAGACCGCGCGCTGAGGGGCGCCCCGCGACCTGCCTGCCGTCCGCCGCGGGTACGAGATACTCCTCCAGGAGATCGTAGATGGCGCGTTGATGCTCTCGGCGTCCATCGCCGGGTGATGGTAACGACGTTGCAACAACGACCATTTTGAGATCGGGCACGACGAAGATGAACTGTCCCCCGTGACCCCATGCGTAATAAGTTTGGTGCCCGCCGAGCGTATCGATCCACCAACCGTAACCGTATTCGCGGCCGCTCCACCATGACTGGGTGCGCGGCTCGAGCGACTCCCTGATCCACGCCTCCGTTATCACCTGCTTGTCGCCGACCCGGCCGCGCCTGAGGTAGAGCTCGCCGATCTCGAGCATGGCTCGCGGCGTCAGATGCATCTCGTTGCCGCCGAGGTATATACCCTGCGGGTCGCGCACCCACGGGCGAATCGCGATGCCGAGCGGATCGGCGAGATGCCGACGCGCGAAGTCGAAGGTGCTCATCTTGGTTGCTTTGGTCAGTATCGCCGAGAGCAAGTGTGAGTTTCCTGTGCTGTAGATCATGCGACGGCCCGGGACGTCAACCATCGGCCGGGTGAGCACGTGACGTACCCAGTTGCTACTCTGCACCCAGTGTCCGTAGTTCCGGTTGCTGGTCGTCTCGAGGCCCGAGCGCATTGTGAGCAGGTCTTCGAGCGTAATTGTCTTCTTTGCCGGATCATTGGATCCGTCCAGGTAGTCGGGGAAGAACTTGCCGATCGTGTCATGAACGCTACCGAGATACCCTCGAGCAAGGGCAATACCCACGAGCGTCGAGAGAAGACTTTTTGAGGCCGACTTCAAATTGGCCCAATACGATGGCCGCGCACCGTTGAGATACCGCTCCTCGACCACCTCTCCGTCGATCGAAATCAGCAAGCTCCTGAGCCGGGGCAGGCCATTCGCCCGTTCGATCGCCCGGGCGTGCAGGGCCGGCTCGAGCGCCGGTGTGCGGGCGTGGGATACGGCCGGTATTCCCGACAACAAGGCAATAAAGACCAGAAGGCCAATGATACGGAACGTGATGACCGGTCGCGGCATTCTCAACTGGAATAGCAATCTCATTATTTTGTCGCTTGTCATCATACGTGAGGATCAAAATTGATCTGACAATATAGTAGCTAATTTAGAGATTAGGAGTAAGAGAGCGATTCAAAAAAGTGTTGACGCATCCCGGAAAAAGTACTGCAATGGGAGACGTGATCGGAGCGGCTTTCCAATTTCAGGAGGGATAGGGAGATGATGGTAAATTCCTCTGCCGCGGCTCCCGTGAAAATTCCGATGATTTGTCTTACATCGTGCAGCAAGCCGGCGAGGACTGCCTGGTGATAGGAACGGATTACGGGCACACGGACACGTCAAGCGACGTCGATGCTATCAAGATTTTCAAAGCGCGGACGGACTTGGCGCCGGAAGTGAAGCGCAAGATCTTGAGTGATAATGCCCGAGCGCTGTACGGATTGTAATGGGTTGGAAACGCGCTGCGCGAACGCGCCGCTCGTTACCGGGCAGACCATCAACGTCGATGGTGGCCTGAACCTGCCGCAGAATCATTTATCCGCAGCCGGCACAGGCAGTAAGAAACGAGGTCTCCGAATATCACCCATGGTGAAACCGACTCTCGCACTATTTATATCCATGATCGCGCTTACCAGCGCACTTTTTACTGGATGCTCTGCCGAGCTGGCTGCGAAACCTGCCACGCGCTCTTTCACCCTCATAGGTGGCGCGGAGGTTGGACGGGACGGTAAACCCTATTTCACACCGGGCCACCTCAATCACGCGTTTTTTGGCCGCGGCGGCGACATTGATGGCCAGCCGAACCCGACACTTTACGTGAACCAGGGCGAAAAGGTGGAAATCATTCTGCTCAATCTCGATCAGCGCGGGCAGCCGCACGCGCTTGCTATCCCGTCCCTGGGACTGAAAACACCCGCGCTCACTAAGAACGGTGAGAGCGCTACGATTACCTTTATTGCCAAAGATCCCGGCTCTTTCGACTATAACGGCCGGACCGTGTTCGGCGGGAGAGAACGGCATGTTCATATGGAAGGCCGTATTGTGATCAAGCCGAAATGACCGGAATCAGACGTTCAAACGATCCTGCTGAGATGTGGCTTGGGCCACGCTGACAGCTTGATCCCGATTCCTGCTCCGAATGCGCGAGGCAGCTCAAGTAAAAGCCAAAAGGCAAAAGTAAAAAAGATCCTTCAGGATTTCGCGTGGTCAAAAGCGCTCTACCAACTGAGATAATTAAATTCCGTTCGCCCTGAGCCCGTCGAAGGGCTCCGAACAGGCAGGTTGAGATGAAGGGTCTCGGTTTCTGGTCAGATCACCCTTCAAGAGCCTCAGGATGACCGAGAGCGTATCACCCACGCTAGATCCAAGAGAACCGTAAAAAAGAATTATTAGGGACTGCTAACCTGGAACCGGTTGTAAAAACCACTCCGGCGGGACTTCTCGTCCCACATTGTTCTGCTTCGCCACTTCGTAGAGCTTCGCTCCCACCGCGGCGAACTGAAACCCGCGTCCGGTGCTGTAGAAGAAGGTTTTTTGCCGCTCCGACTCTCTTTTGATCCGTCCGGGGATTAGATCTTTGCCCAGCTCCACCATTCGCTCCCAGACATCCGGATGGCTCCACCAACCCTTTTGCTGCAAAGGCTCCGGCCGATCTTTGTCGTCGCCAAAGGAAATCACTGGACTCTGATTCGTCTCAGGATCGCCGTTGGTCGCCAAGAGGTCGCATCTGGAGACAACCTCGTAAGCAATCTCCTGGCGCCGTGTGATACAGATATGCATCTCGTCCTCCATGCCGTCGAGATCAAAGACCGACGTCGCCGAATTGGTTGTACTATCTTCCTTGAGATAAAGCCGTGAAGCTCCCTAGTGATGCCCCTGATTGCGACCGACAAACTTACGAAATACCTATTGATGAAACGGCCTGTTGGAGATAAATCGGAGTTTTTGAGGCAAGCGGGATACGCGCTGGACAATTGGCAGAAGCTGGAGCAGGTTATCCGTGAGCAGATTCTATCGCAGGAGGCGGTTCCTATAGAGCAGACTCGGTACGGGGAATATTTTGAGATCCGAGCATCCCTGACAGGCCCCAACCGCGTTGCTCTGAACGTGAGAACAGTATGGATGAAGGAATCTAGCAGCGGAGTCACCAAGTTCATCACGTTGTATCCCGACCGGGGGAGGAGATTATGAAGTTCAAGCTATTTGAACAAGTCGCGCTCGCCAGCGACATCCCGGAAAGGAATCTCCGACGTGGAGATGTGGCAACTATCGTTGACAGCCACCCGGCCAATGGAGGAGAGGCAGGCTATTCGATTGAGGTCTTCAATGCCGTTGGGGATACGATCGCGGTTACAGCCGTGCCGGAGTCCTTCCTCGAACAACTCACCGCAGACGAAATCCTGCACGTTCGTCCATTGACGGAATCTGGAGCATTCCGATCCTAACCTGCTTCGTTGGCAAGTTTCCTTCAAAATCTTCAGCGGCTTGATCGGTAGGACTGTTCGCGCTCGCGGACGTTAGTTTACCCTGGGTTTATGGAAATGCTGACACCATGGTTCGTGCTTGGCCAAAGGAGACAGGAACATGAAGCGAAAAATCGGCACTCTCATTGAAGAAGACATCATGCGCCTGGCCAAACGGCGCGCAGGCGAGGAGGGACGGTCTTTTAGCGATCTGGTCCAGGACGCGATCGTACAATATCTTCGAAAGAACGCGGCAACTCGCAAAGAGCGGAAGAAGGCGTATCACCTCTTTTGCGAACGGCCAATGAAAATCCACCCAAAACAACTTCGCCACATGCTTGAAGATGATCCGTGGGTCTTATGAATCTCGACGATTCTGCTGCATTTACCGCGTTCCGTTGATTCTAGCCTAACGTGTCTTGCCTATTGGAGCGAACAGCCCATCCGCCGGTCTTTGACTGTTTGTCCAAAGCTTGGGAAATGGCGTAAAATCAGGGGCTTAGAAACGGACACGCATTGGTCCAGTGGATCTAACCCCATATCACGCCAAATACTTCGCTTATGAGCTGACGAAGCGTTGCCCGTCGGATAGCGTAGAGAAGCTCGCCGGGGCTTTAGTAGACGCCCAGGTAGATCTGAACCCTCATCAGATAGAAGCGGCTCTGTTTGCTTTCCGGTCGCCGTTCTCGAAGGGCGCGATCTTGGCCGACGAAGTCGGTCTCGGTAAAACGATTGAGGCCGGCCTGGTGATATCCCAAAAATGGGCGGAACGAAGACGGCGGGTCCTCGCAATTGTTCCATCCAATCTTCGCAAGCAGTGGCACCAAGAGCTGACCGAGAAGTTCTTTTTGCCCTGTCGTATTCTGGAAACCAAGTCCTACAACCAGGAGATCAAGCGGGGCAACTTCCAGCCGTTTCAGGCAAGTGAGATCGTCATCTGTTCCTATCAGTTCGCGCGTAGCAAGGCTGCCGATGTCAACGGAACGCCGTGGGATCTAGTCGTTATCGATGAAGCCCACCGCCTGCGGAATGTCTACAAGCCTTCTAACGTCATCGCGAATACGCTCAAGCAAGCGCTGAAAGATTCACGCAAGCTGCTTTTGACTGCGACTCCGCTGCAAAACTCGCTGCTGGAATTATTCGGTCTGGTCAGTTGTATCGACGAACACACCTTCGGCGACCTGAAAAGCTTTCGCGAGCAGTTCGCTTATCTGAATAACCAGGGTGTTTTTAATACGCTTAAAGCCCGGCTCCAGCCGATTTGCCACCGGACACTCCGCCGTCAGGTGCTGCCCTACGTGCGCTACACGAAGAGACTTCCGATAGTCCAGCCTTTCACGCCTGAAGAGAGCGAAGACCGTCTATATAACCTGGTGTCCGAGTATCTTCGTCGAGACAACCTGCAAGCGCTGCCCGCGAGCCAACGCACATTGATGACGCTGGTGTTGCGCAAACTGCTGGCGTCGTCCACGTTCGCGATCGCTGGCGCGCTTGAATCGCTGAGCCGCCGGCTTCAAGCGCGGCTAAAAAAAGAGGAACAGCAGCAGCCGCTAGAAGAAGAGCTGGACCAGGATTACGAAGCCCTGGACGAAACGGCCGAGGAATGGCCGGAGGAGGAAATTCCTGAGCCGCTGTCGGCTGAGGATCGTAGCGCGATCGAGCGCGAGATCGCCGATTTGGAACAGCTCCGGCATTTAGCCGTTTCGATCACGTATAACGCTAAAGGAAAAGCCCTGCTCGTAGCGCTCGACAGAGCGTTCAGGGAAGCCTACCGGCTCGGCGCGGCGCGGAAGGCGCTCGTGTTCACCGAGTCACGCCGCACACAGGACTATCTGCTTCGGGTGCTTACCGACAGTCCTTACAAGGACAGCGTTGTTCTGTTCAATGGCTCCAACAACGACGAGAAATCCCGGAACGTTTACCGGGACTGGGCTGAGCGCCACGCGGGGACTGACCGCGTAAGCGGTTCCCGAACAGCAGATATGCGTTCGGCGTTGGTGGATTACTTCAAAGAGCAGGGACAGATCATGATCGCCACCGAGGCGGGAGCGGAGGGCATCAATCTCCAGTTCTGTTCTCTCGTCGTAAACTACGACCTGCCGTGGAATCCGCAGCGCATCGAACAGCGCATAGGTCGGTGCCACCGCTACGGCCAGTTGCACGATGTGGTGGTGGTCAACTTTCTCAACCAGAAGAACGCAGCCGATCAGAGGGTCTTCCAGCTCCTTGCTGAAAAATTCCAGCTCTTCGAAGGCGTCTTTGGCGCCAGCGATGAAGTGCTCGGCGCCATCGAGTCCGGCGTGGACTTTGAGAGACGAATCGCGGATATCTATCAGCGCTGCCGCACGCCGGAGGAAATCAACGCCTCCTTCGACGCTCTCCAGGGCGAACTCAGCGCGCAGATCGACGAGGCCATGACCCGCACCCGGCAACAACTCCTGGAGAATTTCGACGACGAGGTTCGGGAAAAGTTGCGTGTGAGCGACGAAAGCTCGCGGCAATATTTGGACTACTTCGAGCGAATGCTCATGCGGCTAACACGCCACGAGCTCGACAGTAATGCGGAATTTCTCGGCGATTCTGCCTTTAGGCTCAAGGCGTGCCCGTTTGAAGGCGACATTCCGTTAGGTTTGTACGAGCTGCCGCGCCGCACGGGCGAGGCGTATCTCTACCGCCTCGGGCATCCGCTAGCGCAAAGGATTCTCGAACAAGCTAAAAGCCGGCCGCTCCAGCCCGCTGAGGTTGTTTTCAACCTGAGCCAACACGAAGGCCGAATTACGATTCTCGAGCCATTCAAAGGTCAGTCGGGCACCCTAGCGACAGTCCTCTTAACCGTTGAGTCGCTAGAGCAGGCGGAGGACTACCTGATCTTTGCTGCGGCAACCGACAGGGGAGACCCACTGGAAGAGGAAGCCGCGCGCCGTCTTTTTGCCGTGCCGCGCGCGTTGTGAGAGAGAGTCCCAGTATTGATACGCCACAGCTCGAAGAGATTTTGCATCAGCGTCAGGCAGCCATCCAACAAACTATCTCTCAGCGCAACGCAGTCTTCTTCGAGGCCGAAGCTGAAAAACTCGACGGCTGGGCCGACGATTTAAAGGTAGGTCTAGAACGCGAGATCAAAGAGCTGGACCGCCAGATCAAGGAAGCCCGCCGTGCCGCCAGCGCCGCCTTGACCCTTGAAGAAAAGTTGGCGGGCCAAAAACAGGTTAAGGCCCTGGAGTCCCAACGCAACGCCAAACGCCGCGCCCTCTTCGACGCCCAGGACGACATCGACCGACGGCGCGAGCAGCTCATTGACGATATTGAGGGAAAATTGCAGCAAACTACTACTCGGGAAATCTTGTTCTCCATTCGGTGGAATTTGACATGATCCCGAAAGTCCCCGCTAATAAAGGCGAACTCTCTCG
>JBOHVR010000570.1:0-4666 GCA_050735755.1 Binatia bacterium | reverse complement strand
TGTTTGACGAATTCAGGCCGCGTTCGAGAGCTTCCTTGGCCAGCCGATCGCACAGCTCGTTCATCGGATTCCCGCCGTGGCCCCTAATCCACTTCCATTGAACTTCGTGCCGGCTGGCGGCCTCCTCGAGCTTCTGCCAAAGATCTTGATTCTTGACCGAGTGGCCGTCGGCGGTGCGAAACCCGCGCCTTTTCCAACGGGGCAACCAGCTCTGGATACCTTGCCGGAGGTATTCGGAATCAGTGAATAGTTCCACGGTGCAAGGCCGTGTCAAAGCGTTGAGTGCCTCAATCGCGGCTATGATCTCCATCCGATTGTTCGTCGTGCTACGAGCGCTCCCGGATAGCTCTTTTACGGTGCCGCGATATATGAGAACGGCGGCCCAGCCGCCCGGGCCTGGATTGCCGCGACACGCCCCGTCGGTGTAGATCGTGACCTGCTGCATTGATCTGTCTCTCTTTAAACCCTACATCATGAAGAACCGTCTTGCATTGGCGCCGAGAACACTCTCTTTTTCTTTTTGGGAGAGCTCGGGCCTCTGCGCTATTCCTGCAAGCTCTCGCACTACCGGCAGGATGTGAGGACTGTAACGGTTCTGCGGCGGCTCAACGGTACAGCAGCGCCGACTCGCGCTCGCTCAGCCACGCGGCTTCTTCGGCTGACGCGAGGGCGTCGAGATCGGCCGGCGTCGCGGCTGAATCATCGACCCATTGGCGCAGTAGCTCGCTTCCGTTGATCAGGTCGATTGCCAGCCGATCGTGTTCGTATTCATACGTGAAGTGGCGCCAGAGATCATAATCTGGTCGTAGAGCTCGCAGGGACTTAAATGCGAGGGCGACCAGGCGCCAGGGCTGAAACGCGTCGTGATCGTAGCCTGGGTCATCGACGTGGATTTGTATTCCCGCACAGAGCTTGCCCGCGTGCTTGTGAAAGGCGGGCTCGAACCAGCAATCCCGTAACCGGCAGCCACGCATCCATTGCGGGGCGAGCGATTCCATCTTGGTCAATAGAGCGCGAGGCTCAAGATCCGGCGCTCCGAAGAGCTCTAATGGGTGTGTCGTGCCGCGCCCTTCGGAGAGAGAGGTGCCTTCCAGCATCACGGTTCCGGGGTAGCAGCGCGCCATCCATAAATTGGACGCGTTCGGGCTGGGATTTACCCATGCGCGCTCTTCCAGCGGCCAGCCAAAGCCCGGCGCGCTCGCCGGCTCCCAACCAGCCATGGTCACAACCTCGCACTCCACGTCGAGGCGAAGCGCGCGCACGAACCACTTCGCGAGTTCCCCCAAGCTAAGGCCGTGGCGCATCGGCAGCGGCCCGGCGCCCACAAAACTTTTGTAACCGGCGCGGAGCCGTAACCCCTCCACGGGACGTCCAACCGGATTGGGCCGGTCGAGCACCCAAATTATTTTCCTGTGCTGAGCGGCTGCTTCGAGGACGTAACGCAACGTCGTGATAAAAGTGTAAACGCGACAGCCGACGTCCTGCAGATCGACGAGCAATATATCGAAGCTGTCCATCATCGCCGCCGTGGGCCGGCGCACTTCGCCATAGAGGCTGAAGACCGGAATGCCGCGCACGGGGTCGCTGAAGTCCGGCGACTCGATCATGTTGTCTTGTTTGTCGCCACGGAGCCCGTGCTGAGGTCCAAACGCCGCCACCAACTTGATGTTCTTGAACGCAGCGAGCGCATCCAGCGAGTGAGTAAGGTCTCGCGTGACCGAAGCCGGGTGAGCGAGCAACGCCACGCGTTGGCCCGCCAGAGGTTTTCTGAGCGCGCGTTCCTCCAACAGACGGTCGATTCCAAACTTCATCGCTTGCTCATGTCCGATGCGTTCTCGTTCCTGGCTTGCGCAAATGGCGGCTCGACCTCTAGCACGAACGCATCGGGGTGATGGAAATCGGGCTCGCCCGGCGGGTGCTTGAGCGCCCAATAGGAGAGGGTCCCAGGCTCCTCTTCGACCACCGCAGAAAGCGCGAGCCGCAGCCACGCGCCGGGTTGTATCATTGGAAGATGATCGAAGCGGATCAAAGCGTCAAGATCGAGCCTATTTGCGGCGTTACCTACGGTAATCCTTGGTGCTAGCTCTTCGTCCCCAAGCGGCACGCCGTCGCGGTAGCGGCCGAAGGCATAGGCCGCCCACTCGCCGGAGGGAGCGAAGTTGAACTCATAGTATTCCGGTTTGCCTTTCACGGAGAACAACGCTTCAAAACACGTGTGTTGCCACAGAAAATCCGCCCTGCGCGGCGGGCGCCGTGGCGGAATGCGCAGACGACTCAAATCTCCCTTGAGAGCATACGCGAGAGAAAGCGCGCCATCTACCGTCCAGCGCGCGCATGCTTCGATTCCGTGCACGACGTAGCTGGATGTTCCGGGATGGCACGCAAGTACCGCAGGTGTGGAGGACACATTCATGACGCGCCGGTCGATTATTGATTTTGATGCCGGGGTGCGAAGATCCAGCTCCTTATTGCCATCGAGCGCGCGGCTTCGACACGCGCTCGGCCTTAAGACACATTGAGCCGCCAGCCGCCCATCGGACGGCCGCCACCGAGACCCGGTTCATGCCGTTTTAAAAATAGGGCAAAACCCCCAGTTTCCTGGACCCGGCAAATTTTCGAACGTCTTACGGTAAGGTTCCTCGGGAAAATACTGTTTCCATTCCTCCAACCAAAGATTGCGACCGGCAACACGGCGCGCTTCCTCCAGTAGGTCTTCCACGCGCACATGCCAAAGGCGAGCGGTTCCATCACTGCTGCCGGAGATAATCCAACGTTTGTCTGGACTGATTACTATGCCGTTGATTGAACTTTTGTGGCCGCGCAAGACCACAGACGTGAAAGATGGATCGGGGGCCGTCAAGTCCCACATGCGGGCGACACCGTCTTTGCTAGCGGAGACGAGCCGCCGGCTATCCGGGCTGATTGCTATGGCAGACAGCGCATTATCATGGCCGCGCAAGATAATCGGGGCCGTGGAAGGATCTTTGGCCGCGAGATTCCACAAGCGCGCAGTTTGGTCAGCGCTGGCGGTTGCGAGCCAGCGACCGTCCGCGCTCACTGCCAGGGCCTCGATCTCATCCGTATGGCCCTTCAGGACAAACGGCCTCAGAGACGGATCCTTCAGGTTCAGGTCCCACAAGCGAGCTGTCTTGTCACCGCTTCTCGCAACGAGCCAGCGGCTGTCCGGGGTGAGCGCTAAGGCGGAGATATTGAAACCTGCCTCCAGTACGATTGATGACTTTGGCAACCCTGCGCCAGCTGGCTTCCATTGCGACCAAGACTGGTGTTTGGCGGGACGCGTTCGCTGTCCTGCCTCAACCAGGGCCGGCAACTCCCACAGGTGAACTTTTCCACCGCCGCTGCCAGTAACAAGCCAGCGACCGTTTGGGCTGATTGCAATCGATTCGATTGAAATAACATTGTCCGCCAGTTGGACATCATCACCCGAGCCGCCAAGAGTGGACACTGTGATCGAATTCCGAAATGGATCGTCCGTGTTCAGATCATACAAACTCGCCATACCGTCTCTGCCCCCGGTAGCCAGCCAGCGACTATCCGGACTAATAGTGAAAGCGTTGACTCCGGAGCGCTTGATAGCAGGTAGAAGCTTTGACGTGCCCGCCGGATTGGCTGCTTCCAATTTCCAGACGAGTAAACCGGGTCTCGCATCGTAATTAAGTTTGCTTAAAGCGGCCAGCCAACGGTTATTGGGACTGATGGCTAGAGCGACTATGGGTCTACCGTCTCCGGTCAACGCTGTGAGTTTCTTGAACGGTTCACTCCCATCCAGATCCCAGAGACGCACCGTGTGGTCTTCGCCGCCAGTGGCCAGCCAGCGACCATCCGGGCTGACCGCCACGGCGCGAACCGACCCGCGGTGACCGCGTAGCATTGACGACGGGTAAGGTCCGGACGCGCTGAGGTCCCACAAGCGAGCTGTTCCATCGGCAGCGAAGGTGAAGATTCGCTGATTGGCGAGGCCTACGGGCAGGATCCATGCGAGTATTCCGCCTTTATCATGGCCCCGCAGGACGATAGGCGGGGGCCCGGGATTATTAGTGCTCAACTGCCATGTGCGCACAGTTCGATCATCGCTTGCCGTGACAATCCAATGGCTGTCTGAACTGATGGCGATTGAAGTGATTGCGCCGCTGTGGCCCCGCAGCACCACGGGTGATTGCGATGGTTGAGAAGCGGAGAGATCCCACACTCGGACGGTATGATCCGAACTTCCACTGGCCAGCCACCGCATATTCGGGCTGATCGTGAGAGTTGTGATTGAGCCTTCGTGACCCGTCAAAACAACCGGCTTTGCGGAACTAACTTGGGTGGTCAGGTCCCAAACATGAATCGTTTTGTCAAAACCTCCCGTAACCAGCAGCCTGCTATCAGGGCTCATTGCCATAACGCTAACTTCGTGACCGCTAAGCACGCTCAACGCGCTGTTGGCCGTAGCGCTTAAATCCCAAAGATGGAATTCTCCCGTCGAACTTGCCGTTGCTAACCATCTCAAATCAGGGCTGAATGCGGCCCGGATGAGCGTGGACTTGTGGCCCGGAAGCGTGACCAGGGTTTTGGAGGGGTCGGGAGCGGTCACGTTCCACATATGGGCGGTCCCGTTGTCGGTCAAGGTGATCACTTTACGGCTGTCCGGACTCGTCTCCAG
>JBOHVR010000569.1:0-10281 GCA_050735755.1 Binatia bacterium | reverse complement strand
GCTCTTTGGCTTTGGCGATATCTTCAATCGTCCGATAGGGCGTGTCGGCACGCATGTACAAAATCGCCGGTGTTTTGTCCAGCGCGCCAATCCAAGTAAGCTTGCGCACATCGAACTTGACTTCCGGTTTCTCCGTGAGCTGGTCCAAATAGATGTAACTGAGCGGCATACCGATGGTTAGGCCGTCGCCTTTGGCTACCGAATAAATGTAGTTGGTCGCAACCAGCGAGCCCGCCCCCGGCATGTTTTGCACGATGATTTCAGGATTGCCGGGAATCTGCTTTCCCATATGGCGCGCGAGTAGACGCGCGGCGCGGTCATAAAACCCTCCGGGCGGCGACCTGACAACGAGACGGATCGTTTTGCCTTGATAAAACGGTGGGGTTTGAGCGGTTGCCAGTCTGTTGGCACAGACCAACGCCGCGAGCAAAATAGCGCTAAGTGCCGCGACTGCATTAAACTGTTTCCATCCAAACATTCTGCGCCTTTTACCCTATTCCCCTCTAAATATCGAGGTGGGTTTGTGCGGCCCGGTCACGAGCCGGCCCCACGGTGGGAATCTGCCGTCTCCCCGACGCTAATAGGGACGCATAATCTTTAGACCGGGAATAGCTGTGAAATGCCTCGTGTTTAGCGTATGGACTTGGCAATCCAAACGGCGGGCTGTTACCGCGACAAAGCAATCAAGAAACCCAATGCCACGGGAAAGGTGGTAAGAACGATACCACTGCAAAGCCTGGATCGAATCACCGCTCTCAACATGGACGATATCTATGGTTGAAAGACTTCGCAGTGTGGCCCGCTGTTCCTTTAGGCTCCGACATCCCGCAAGAAGCTCGAATACAGAGACAACAGAGCAAGTCATCATCGATCGCTCCTCAGCTCGGCGCCAGAAGTCGAGCGCCCGAGAGTCCTTTCTCGCGATATCTATGAGGACGTCGGTATCAACAAAGGTTCTAAGTTCGGTCGCCACGACCCTGCAAGCTCTGCCTCAATTTTGTTGCATAGGATCGCCCGTTGCCGATCTCCGCTCGTCCTTCCCACATTCCGCAGAATGGGGTTTTGAGAAGGCTTTTTCGTTCCTTGCGCTTCGACCTCGTCGAACCCTTGTCAGGCGACGTAGGTTCAGCAAGAGCGCCAACGACATCGCGAACGATCCGTAGCCGGGTTTTGGGCACTGACTTTAGAGTTTCGACAATCTCATTTATAAATTTCTCGTCACGCCCAAGCTTTGCGGATTTCATGAATCTGCCTCCATCCGTGCTTAAGGCTACGGTATCACATTGGCCCGACTGCGGACAGTCGGGCTACACCTGTGTGGTAGGGCCACACCTGCCGCCTGACCTCAGTCGAAACTCGGTAAAAGTCTTTTTGAACGAGGTGATCTTCGTTGTTGATATCTGGGCCAAGCAAGAGACCCTCAATTAGATCGCGTTGGACGCCCGGCGGTACTGCCTCCAAAACTCGATAACCCGTTGGAGACAGAAGAGGCTGACCGGAAGGTCCTGTTCGCTTACGTTCGGCGGCACTCTGCCGTCGGAAGATTTCTCGTGAGCGGCCTCATTACAGACGTCCGAGACGTTCCTCCCGGCCTATTTCATCAGCTTGCTCCAATCTTTCACCCAAGCAACGTCCTCAGGATAGAACCTGCTACATGTCAGGCGTCGCAGTCTTCGAGCAAACCTAAATTCATGTGGTTCAAGCCTGACTGCGTAGTTTCTTCAGACCAAATCGCAATGATTTGGAGCCCCGAAAAAACTGGCTTTATCCCACCGCCCTCTTCCGCACGTCATCGAGAATAGAGACAAGCTCATCAACTTCTTTGGACTCAAACACTCCATCCACTCCACGTGGACTAAAATCGGTGTAGGGTGAATCGTAAAGCAAACGTGCATCCATCGAGCCGTGCTCAGTCAAATGGTCGATGATCAAGTTTAGGAACTCGATTTGGTTAGCGCGCAAGGTCTTGCCGGCGATAAAGGCGCCCAAAGCTTTCTTCGCAGCTTCACGTTCCAGTCCGATCAGTGACCGCACGAAAAGACCTAATCCGTGGTTCGTTTCTTTGGCTTTTTGCACGTCTTCAGCGTTGCCGATGCCGCTTTCTGAAAGCATCCGCTCTAACTCCGACAAATCAGTCGGCGTCAGCGATTCATTCATCCGGAGCTTATATATCGCGATGTGATTTTCATTTGCTTTGAGAAACTGGCGCGCTTTGGCTCTGAATCGTTCGAAATCACTTGGGGTTGCAAACCCAGGTACGGTGAATTCTCTTTCGCTACCCATCAAGTCTTCGAAGTCGGTATAAATAGGCTTTCGCTGTATTTTTTCGATCAACTTCACGAGCGAACGCAGGCGCCTTCGGACGGTTTCCAACATTGGCACCGTGACATTCTGCCACCAGTCATCGGTCTGCAGGTCTAGGATCAGCGGCAACTCGGCCTGGATCATGGGTATGCTGGCCTTATCCTGGAGCAAGCCTGCAATGCCCTTTACCTGATCACGCAGGCGCGCAAACGAGGGCTCCTGACGCAAGACCGCGAGCTGCAGATAGAGAATCAGCAAGTCAAAACGCTTCGCCTCTTCGTCTTCGGCATCAAGCTCCGTCGGCAATCCTGCAACTTCGTGCGAAAGTTCGGTATAGGCAACACTGTCTAATTGATTCCATACTTCGGTGAAAGCGTATTTTTCGACGAGGCGGCGTTTCGGCCGCACAACGAAGTTATTTACATTCATCGCCGCCACTTCGGTCCGCAGCAAATTTGCCGTAGCTTGCCTCAGCTCCGCGTAAGATAAATGCAATCCGTAAGGCTCGGCCGCCTCGCCCGTTATACCGCCACCGTCTTGATCTTGTTCAATCGAAACCTTCTTGTCTAATTCCCCGATCAACTCCAGACGCGTGTTAAACAAACGCTTGGCGAGAGGCTCACTGGTGTTGCCCTCTGTCGGCGGGAGTTGTTGAGAGAAAAATTCGAGGTTCTGACAGTAATCAAAGACATAGAAAAACTCTTTATCCTTGCCCGGCCCGAATAGGTCGGGACAAAGCCGCGTTCCTCGCCCGAGCATCTGCCAAAATTTCGTCTTGGAGCGCACGAGCTTGAAGAAGACCAGGTTGACTACCTCCGGGATATCGATGCCGGTGTCGAGCATATCCACGGAGATCGCGATGTGCGGGTCTTTAGTCAGAATCGAGAAATTATCTATCAGGTTCTGAACATGCTCCGTCTCAAAGTCGATGACCCGCGCAAACTCTCCTTTGTAATGAGGGTAATTGATATTGAACCGCTCCCCAATGAACTGCGCATGGTCGTGATTTTTAGCGAAGATGATGGTCTTTCCCAAGCGATCTCCGCCGGCAACTTTAAGGCCACGCGTCATTAAGTGCTCCAGCACCTTATCCACGGTATCTTTGTTGAAAAGCCAGCGATTGACGGCCTCGGCTTCCACGCGATTGGGTATCGTGCCGTCGTCATTCCAGTCCAGCGCATCCCACTCTTCTTTTTCTTCTTCGGACAGTTGGTCGTAAGAAATCCCTTCGCGCTGGAATCGTAAAGGTACGGAAACAGCTTTCGGGCGCACAAGGAACCCGTCTCTGACTGCTTCGTCAAGTGTGTAGTTATCGGTCGGCACGCCATTTTCGAGGTTAAACAATCTGTAAGTGTTTCGATCAACTTCGTCCTTCGGAGTTGCGGTGAGCCCAACCAGTAGAGAATCAAAATACTCAAAGATCGCGCCGTACTTTTGGTAAACGGATCGGTGCGCTTCGTCGATGATGACCAGATCAAAGTGACCGACTCCGAATCGGCGCTGGCCGTCGCGCGCCTCTTCAATCAACCCCATCATCGTCGGGTAAGTGGATACAAAAACCCGGCCCTCAACATCCTTTTCCGTAACTAGATTCACCGGCGATGTGTCGGGAAGAAATCTTTTAAATGCGTTAACCGCCTGTCGAACCAGGGCCACACGGTCAGCGAGAAACAGCACCCGCTTCACCCAGTTGCAGCGCATCAACAGTTCGCAAAGCGCAATCACCGTACGAGTCTTTCCTGCGCCGGTCGCCATAGTCAGCAACGCCTTACGGTCCAGGTCGCGCTCAAATGCTTCACCCACTCGCCGTATCGCCCGCGATTGATAGTAGCGTTCGACAATAGACTCGTCGATTTTGGCATTGCCTAGAGCCTTACGCGCCTCGCGCCTTTGAATGAGAAGTTCCAACTCCGGTTTTTTGTAAGGACCTTGCACGGGTCGCGGCGGGTAACTCACGTCGTCCCAAATCCAGTGATCGTAGCCATTGGAATAGAAGATTATCGGCCGCTGGCCGAACTGCGTCTCCAGGCAATCGGCGTACAGCTTCGCTTGCTGTTGACCGACTCGCGAGTCCCGTTTCGTCCGCTTTGCCTCGACAAGCCCGAGCGGTTTACCGTCGTCGCCCCACAGTACGTAATCGACAAAGCCTTCGCCCGTGTTGTTGGGCATCCCAGCAACGGGAAATTCCCGATCCTGTGGATTGGCGAGCGACCATCCGGTCTCCTTCAGCAACAAATCGATGAAGTAGTCGCGGGTTTCGGCTTCCGAGTAATTGTGATCGTCCGGTCGCGCGGCGTTCTGCTTCTTTGCCTCAGCAACTTCGATACGTAATCGTTGGAGTTCATCATCTAACGCCTTCTTGCCGGTCAACAATTCGGAGAGTTTTTCATCACGCTCGCGAAGCTGGCTCTCTAACTTCTGCAGTTGTTCCAGCGTCTGCGGCGAGACAGAGCTGCTCTTAGGAAGCAAATCTGGGTTGAATGAAAGACCGTCCGCCGGCTTCGCTCCACGCGCATATGTGCGCGCCAGCCAGAACATTAGGTGGAAAAGTTCTTTCGTCGCCGTCAGCGCGTCGAGTTGCCGCACCGGCTTGTGGCTATGCACGGCGAGATTTCCGAGGTCTTTGACGACTTTGATCTTTGCAAAGATGGCCGGGCCAACCGCGCGCCGGAAAGTGGGCTCGTGAACGAGCGCACTCAAGTGGTCTTGATAGCGGAGTTTTAGTGTCGAGTCATGTTTGTAAAGCCACGCGACGGCCAGCTCTAAAGCCCGGCGCCCATAGAAACACGCCGTGCGAGAATCGCCGTACGCCAGCGCCTCCGCCTTACTCGCAGCATCGTGCAAGTCGGCCCATTCAGCTTTGAGGAAGGCGAAGTTGCTCATTGAGCGCCCTTCTTTGTCGAAGAGTGACCTTTCAAAATCATTGCTGTGTACGTCGACAAGTCAAAGTCTTTTGGGTCGGGCGCGATGTCGGTTCCCAAATCTGCAGGGTCAACTTCGTGACCCGGCCAGAGAGTATCTATGATGAGTCCCTTCGAATAGCATAACTCCAAGACATCATCGGAGAACGTTCCGGACTGCGGATCGGCCTTTGTTTGCGCTTTCGCTGCACCTGCGATCGCACCGCAGATTACGTCGGCAAGCTGAACTTGTCGATGAGCGGTTGAGTCAACGCCAACAATGTCCGAAACCTTCAGCGGAAAATCTATCTTGCGGCGGTCGTAACCAGCACTGACAGGTTTCAGATTAGGATCGGATAGGACGAGCAAACGGTCGCGCGCCTTGGCCAACACTTTTGACTCGTCCGCAATTACCTCATAAACCTCACCAAGGGATTTCCCCCAGTGGTCCACGATAACATAGTACGCGGGAGCGAGAGGATCGAGTTCGTCATCACCGAGCCCAGCCAGTAGTTCGCTGGAATCGCTCATGAGGAACACGGGCGCAAAGAAATCGGCTGCTTTGCGTTCCGTCTGTTCCAGGTGCGCAAAAATCAATTCTGCCAATCGTTGCCACTCAGCGAACAGAGTGGGCGTGCGCTCGCGCACAACGCGGACAAATAAGGAAAGAAAATTGGACCACGTCGTCGGATGCAAGAACACCGGCATAATACCGAAAAGCAGGTTCGCGGTCGCGATGTTGGCGCCGCGCTTATAGAAATCAAGTCCGGCTTTGCGAAACGACGGTTCAAGCACCACGTCGCAATACTTGCTGACAACCATAAACGGTTTGTTGATTACGAAGGCGGCTGCTGTCTTCGACGTAAGCTGTGCCGAAGCGAGGAACGCAAGCACCGCCTTTTGGCCTGCGGCTGTCTTCCTTAAGCGGGAGAATTTAAGCTCTGGTCCTTTGAATTGTTGAAAGTGTGAAAGAACTTCCTCTTCCTCATCCATTTGGAATGAACAGGATCCGAGAACGAAAATTGGATCGGCTTCGTCGATCAGATTCTGGCCCGTGTTGCCAGATTCGTCGAAGAAGACTCGTTTCACAACTCCCCTCGAAACGCGCGGTGCTGCAGCGAGGCGACCAACGCATCCATCTCCGCCAGCGACGCGCGCTGCGCCGACTTCAGCTTCTCCACCGCAAGGACTCGACGGGCGAATTCGCGCTGCAATTCGATGGGAGGAAGCACTACTAAAGTCTCCGAGAGCTGTTTGATGTTCAGCGTCGGCTGACTCACCGTTCGTAGCTCGTTCGTGAAATAGCGCTGAACGAAGTCGGTTTTGAGATAGGCCGCCATGAAAATGCGACTCGTCGTTTCGGCGAGCGGGATACGGGCAACCGCCCTCGCGATGTTGAACCCCTTCACCGACTCGTCCGCCAAGGCAACGACGCCAATCGAACCGACGCAGCTTACGAGAATTTCGTCACCGCGAAGCCGTGAGCGCTTGTAGGTCGCCTCGATTGATGGAGCGATTCGCTTGAGATCTGCATGCTTAACCTTCCCGTCGATTAGGTCACCGACACGAACAAGTGGAACACCTTCGTCAAGATCATTACCAGGTTGGACAACACCGTAGTTGATTGTGTCGTCGCCTCGCACCAGTGAGTTCAGCGCCTTCTTTGGGAATCCTTTCGAGTTGGTGGCGGGGTCGCCGAAGAGGTCGAGGAAGAGGGATTGGCTGAGGGAGTCGAGTTGGGCGAGGGCGGCACGGCGCTTGGCCCGCAATGCCTCCGCTCGGTCCAGCACCTCCGCAATCCGCCGCTGCTCCGTCAGCGGCGGCAGGGCTAACACCAAGTCTTTGATGATGCCTTGGCTGATGTTCGGCTGCGCTCCGCCAACGCCTCGCGCTATCAGATTAGAGACCTGATTACAGAGCGCGTAGAACAGGAATCGCACTTCGGCAACTTTGGGGTCGGGAATAATGTGGCAGACCGCTTGGTTGGTTGTTGCGTCGACGCCGAGAATTCCAAGCCGACCAACGGTCGCACCATACATCGCGAGTAAGAGTGCCCCAGCCGGAACAAGCTTCACGTTGGTCTCTTGCAACGCTGCTTCTGTGACATGCTCTTCCGTCTCGTTGATGACTGTCTCTCGAAGTTCCCCGGACTTCACCCAAGGAATAGTTCCTCCCTCGTAGTAACGTTCCAAGTTGCTACGGGAGGGCGTTCCACCTGTGCCCGTGCGGCAGAAGTCTGAAATGCGAACTGTTTTCCAGCCGCTCACTTCAGTATCCCCTCCAGTTCCTTCATGCCCTGGTGAATCTCCGCCTCCAGTTTGCCGAGGCTGGCGAGGATTTCCCCCGGCGGGCGGTGCGCGACTTCTTCGTGGACAACTTCCTTGTAGCGGTTGAGCGAGAGGTCGTAGCCCTCGGCAGCGATGTCGGCCTTGGGCACGCAGAAGCTTTGCGCGGTGCGCGGGCGAGTCATCTCTTCATTTTGGATTTTGGATTTTCGATTTTGGATTGCCGCCCAACGCTGAAGGATGTCAGGGAGGTTATTTTTGGCGTGTTCTTCAGCGGTGAGTGTGCCCTTCGGAACAGGGCCAAGTTTTTCCGGCGGCAAGAGTTCCGTGCGTTTGTCATCGAGCGACATGCCGTCGGCGTCCACGTCGTAGAACCAGACGTGATCAGTGCCGCCGGAGTTGGTCTTGGTGAAGACGAGGATCGCGGTGGAGACGCCGGCATAGGGTTTGAACACGCCGCCGGGGAGCGAGATCACGGCGTCGAGCTTTTGATTCTCCACGA
Source organism: Binatia bacterium (assembly GCA_050735755.1). Classification (GTDB taxonomy): domain Bacteria; phylum Desulfobacterota; class Binatia; order UBA9968; family UBA9968; genus DATMAM01. The sequence continues at coordinate 2,290 of JBOHVR010000569.1, read as the reverse complement.
GAATTTTTCGCAGCGTCTTGTGCGCGGTGGATGAGCCGAAGAGCACGCCGTCGGGCACGATGACGGCGGCGCGTCCGCCGGGTTTGAGCAAGCGCAGGAAAAGCGCGAGGAAAAGCAGTTCGGTCTTCTTCGTCTTGACGATCTGTTGGAGGTCCTTGGCACAATTCTCGTAGTCGAGCGATCCGGCGAAGGGCGGATTAGCGAGGACGAGAGTGTATTTTTCCTCTTCGCCCGCGTGGTCCTGCGCCAACGAGTCGCGATAACGTATGTCGGGATTTTCGACGCCGTGCAGGAGCATGTTCATGCTGCCGATGCGGAGCATCGTATTATCGAAGTCGAAGCCGTGGAAAAATTCATGATGAAAGTGACGTGAGAGTTTGGCGTCGCGAAAGATCTCCGGATGACGCTCGCGCAGATACTCTCCGGCGGCGACAAGAAACCCAGCCGTGCCGGATGCCGGATCGCAGAGCACGTCAGCCGGTTTCGGTGCGACCATCTCAACCATCAAGCGGATGATGTGACGCGGCGTGCGGAACTGGCCGTTTTGACCAGCAGTAGCGATCTTGGCGAGCATGTACTCGTACAGGTCGCCTTTGGTGTCCCGCTCCTCCATCGGCACCTGGTCGATCATGTCGACAACCTTTGCCAGTAATCCTGGAGTAGGAATAGTGAAGCGCGCGTCTTTCATGTGATGCGCGTATGTAGACTCATCGCCGCCTAACCGACGCAGGAATGGGAATACATGCTCGCTCACCACTTCGTAAATATCGGCTGGCGCGAAATGCTTAAAGCGCGACCAGCGGTAATCCTCGTATGACCTCGGAGATCGCGGGTGGTCGTCCTCACCCTCCGGAAAGAACCGCCGCTCGATGGGCGCCTTGAGACGCGTGGCCTTCAGTTCTTCGAGTGTCTGCAACTCATCAAGACGTTTGATGAAAAGCAGATAAGTTATCTGTTCGATCACTTCCAGCGGATTAGAAATCCCGCCGGACCAGAACGCGTTCCAGATTTGATCTATTTGGTTACGAATCTCACTAGTGAGCATGGGACCTAATGGAGACACAAAAGAGGGACAGGCTACTTTATCGGTTTCTCGATTCTCAAATAACTAGCCTAGCCCTTTTTCCCTCACTGAGTGACCACTCTCTCCGTTCATACAGAGAGGACCTTCAGAAGCGGGGACACTCTGGAGCGAGACTCCTTCGCGGCGCTGTTCAAAAATTCGGCAAGATAATCTTCGAGCAAGGTTGCAAATCTCCAGAGAACAATATCAACTTCTGCAACAGTATCACCGACCTGCGTGGCTATCACATGACAAAACTCCTGCACGTTAGTATAACCGCAAGCCCATGCAAGCCTTGTTAGGTGACGGTCCGGCTTAGCGACATTCACGCCTAGATTTTTAGCCAAATGAAATACGGTAACTCGACCGATAAAAGGAAACTTTTGCAAAGTCTCCAAGGGCGCCGCGACAATTTCGGATTTGATCGTCTTGAATCCTACCGCATCGATACGCCGCGCCACGTCCACGATTGCCCCAATCTGTCCTGGATGATGGAAACTTCTGAGAGCGGTGCGGAAACAATACTTCGCATGTCTGCTTATTGCTTGGGCTGATTTCCACAGAAAAAACGCGCGGGTAATGTCAGAAAACTTGCCCCGAACGATGGCTTCTTTCATTCCTGCCGATAGTATTACCCAAGCGGTTTCGCGAAGTAATCGCGGTTCTGTCAGTGAGTCCAGATTCCGCGTTTTCTGCCAGACAATTTCCTCACCAAACCCGGCGGCTAGGACCATTCGCTTTGAATTTAGGTAGGCTCTGACCAAATCCTCAACGGCAAAGTCGGAGTAAGTTTTCATTCCTCCCCCACGATTCTTAACCACTGTTCCCGAGACCGGGAAGCGTCTGCATTCTTCATCTGACGGAGAATTCTATCTAGAGCGTCAGAAACCAACCTACGTTTTTGGCTATTCGCCGCACCTAAGTATTCGTCAACATATACAGATTGCCCTGTCCTATCCGTTATAGGTTTCAAGACACGATTTGTAGAATCTTCGAAAAAGTGCTTTAGCATGGCTTTCGTGTTAAGTGCCCCTTTGTAATTGCGAAAAGCCTCTATTGCCAGTGACTCTATGTGGTACCCAGTGAGACGAACAGTTTCAGGGAATGTCTGGTTAACCACTTTTATGAATTTGATTGTTGGCACCAACTTGCCGCCACAGCGTTCGTTTGAGCGTGTCAATTGCCCAAAGAATGCTTCTGGCTTGATCCGGGACCACGCATCACCAG
>JBOHVR010000568.1:0-4151 GCA_050735755.1 Binatia bacterium | reverse complement strand
CCCTTACGGAGGCTTCTCATAATCTGAAATTCTCTCACTGCGGTCAAGACATCATGAAAAAAACATCTCCTGTCTGATTAGTAAAATCTGAAATCCTACAGACGGGGAATCCCCCGCGTCATCTGATTGTCTCACCTTACGCCGTTCAAGCAACCCTAGTAGCCGGCAGCAATTCCTCCAGCAACGACAGCACTTCATCCGTTGTCCTCACCTTAACCCGGTTCGCCAGGACTTGATGATACGGTATGTTGGCACGGCTTGTTGCGTCAGAAACAAGAACCAATTCATAGGCCAACCCCGCACCTTCCCGGACAGTGTCCGATATACAGCCAGTAGTCGAATCTCCTGTAATGATGCAAAGGTTAACTCCCAAATTTCGCAGCAACCGGTTCATGTGTGTAAGACCAAATGCGCTGTTGCCTTTTTTGTAGACACGATAATAACCTTCAGGAAGCCTCACACCTTCCAGGATCTCGGCTCCCCACGTTCCCTCAATCATGTACCCTACCCCTGGCGGAAACTTACGAGTCCATTCTGGCGCTAAAACACGCCCGGCCTGCGTCGAATGGGCATCGTCTGCTTGGTCGAAACGGATAGCCGTCTGAGCATGGATGACAGGAAATCCTTTTTGAGTCATGGCGTCTATCAGGCGATTGTTGTTGCGAATGAAATTCTCCCGCTCCTCTTGGGACACCGACTCGTACCCCGAAATTCCGTACTTATATTTCGACCCCAGAGGATGGTTGCCATCATTGTTCAAGGCGACAAGAATCAAGGCAGGACGTATCTCCTCTTTTTTCTTAGGAGCCGCCGCTTTCATGAGCGCAATGATCTCCTCGGTTTCCCTGACGGCGGCACGCTTGCGCAAAGTCTCAAGGTGAGGCGAGTGAATCGGAAACACAGCATCGCCCGGTATAACTGTATCGTAGCCGAAAAGGCCACCCATCCTTGCGGTATCATCGATGCTCCCAGCGACTCCGCAAAAGCCGCACAGCACGCAGGTATCTACCCCGAGGCTCGTAAGCAGCCGATCGAGGTGAGTGAACTGAAACGCCGGAAGACTTTTCTTCGTAACGACAAAATCACCTTCACGAGGTGCAACCTCTTTCGGTATCGAAGCACCCGGGCTGCCCTCTACCAGAACTGGCGACGAGGGGTCCAAGTGCTTTCGCCACTCCAGAGGCAAGAAACAATCTGCGAAGTCAGACCGAAATGCTGTTTGCACGTATACAACCGGTTTTCCTGCGCTGCGCGCTTCTTCCGCTAGCCTCTGACAGTTGGAAATCAAAACCCCGCGCTGCTCCTTCCCGATAGGTTCCAAACCGACCTGCTTTAAGCCGCCCCGCGCTTCAAGAAAGTCCTCTTGCACGTCCAACATCACCAATGCAGAACTTGAGAGGTTAACTTCTCTGACCATTTGCGCCTCCTTTTCTATTTTTCCCTCGTGAAAAATTCAGATCTCTTAAGATCTGTTTTTCAACCCCAAATACCTGAACGCCCGCCCCGATTCATAGCTCTTCTTCCCCGTTGGCTGTTGTTCGAGAGATGTTTGTCGGCAATCCTTTCGCACTACTCCATCTCTTCTTTACTTTCTACCTTTTCGCATCCGCCTTTGGGAAACCATACGCCTCGACGACCTTCGCATACCACTGATCTATATGCTGATAGTGCTCCCAGCCCACAGTCGAAAGCTTCTTTCCTCTAAGCTCTCGCTCCACGACACCACCGCGCATGTAGATCGAAGACGCCAGAGGTTCCTGCTCATCCGTTATCTTCTGCGCTTCGGCACTCGCCATCCACTCCAGCCACAGGAGCGCAGCATGCGGATGCTGTGCAGTGGTCAAGATCACCTGTTCATTCCCGAACCTCAACGGTACGGGCTCGAGAATAACGTATTTCAGGACACCGGTACGGTCCTTTACCTCGAGCTCCTTCATGCTGTGAAAGTTGGGTCCCATCAACATCGGGACCTCCCCGGCTAAAATGGCAGTCATCGTCCTGGTTCCACCCCGCACCCAAATAGGATCCTGCTCTTTTATCCTCCGGGCAAAGTCGAGCGTCTTCTCCAAACCCCAGGCGGGCACAAGAGCCGCCACCTCAGTCGGACGGATATCAACCGCAAATTTCTTCCCCTTCAATTCAGGCTTTAAAAGATCTTCCCACGTTTTGGGAATTTGATTCGCGGGGACGAGATTTTTGTTATAGACGGTAACGTTGAACCGGCTGGAGAACGCCAGGATATTCCGGTTGATGGGATCGATCATTGGAGGAGGAATCTGCAGCACACCCTGCTGAGCCATCGCCAGGATATCGATCTTCAAAAGGTAAGGTAGGTACTGGCTCCAGAACTCCTTGGCGATGTGGACGACATCCCATTGTTTGCTTCTTCCGGCGCTGACCTCGAGGAAAAGCCTCTGCGCACCGTCCGTCCCTGTGGTCTCCACAATTTGGAGGTTGATGAAGGGGTACCTCTTCCTGAAGGCCTCGGCCGAGGCTTTGATATTAGCCGGGTCCATATTCACGACAGCTTGGAGGTTTCCCTCTTTTTTTGCCTTCGCGATAATGTCATCGCGGCTCGTGATGAGAGTATAACCCTTTGCCTCAGCCTCGTTCTTGGCTTGCAGCAGAGTAGGACTGGCTGCAGCGGCATGCGCGGAAGCGAACATCAATAATAAAGAAAGTGTGAACGAACCAACGATTCTGTTAAGAATTGTAATCGTCATGGTCCGCCTCCTTCGGAATCGGTTCACGACGTTTGAGAGATCTGCCGGGGAATCACAAGCAGTTTTATAAATTTGCCGATATCATCAGCTTCTGTAGATTGTCAACAGTATCAGTGAAGCGCACCGCCCGGCATCGAGCAAATACCTCGAACTTGGGACGAACTGGTTCTCCTCAACTGCGCGATGCGCCGCTCTGCTGCCGAGATCACGTTTGACGTTCTCGACAAAAGATAAACTCCCCACGGCAATAGATTCCGACCAGCGATGGTCTCGCACTGCGCGCTTCTCCGAGAGCGCTTGATCGACCCATTGACGGTGTGCTCTTTGAAAATTCTTCAGATCGGCAAACCCGCACAAGGCCGTCAATTCTTGGAGATCGATTATCGCGTATCGTTTGGGAGGCTTCTGAATCTCACGGTAACCGCTGTGCACCCAGTTCGAAGGATGGTTAATTACCCCGGCGCGAACCATGTTCAGGTCGATATAGAGCAGACAGCGCTGCAGGTGTTCGTCGGCTTCGACGGCGGTGGCATGATAACGGTCTTCCCAAAACGCGCCGTGACGGTTCTTGCGCTGGTTGTACTCCTGCGCGGTTCGGCCTGCGATTAGCTGCATGCTTTCGGCTATGACATCCCCGCCTGTGTCTTTCACCAAGAGATGGACGTGGTTGGATGTCACCATGTAATCGATTTTGGCCTCAAAAACCCAGCGTAGGTACCGGCGACGATCGCGGATTTCGATATACGTAGCGCAACGGTTGAACGGCTTGAACCTTTTGAACCTTCAACTTTTGAACGGCTGTTTGCTGACATAGGGATGGCAGCGGTGAGTGAGATGCCAAACATAACCAGCAAGAAAATGACGGTTGGCGCGCGGCATCGTTTTTTCTTAGAGGATGCTTTTGGGCCTAAAAACTGGGCTTCTAAGCACTCAATCGATGCCTTTTATGCTATCTTGCGTTGCTAAATCAAGAACTTACCTGGGTCCGACCCCGCAATTGTTGCCCCCCGGAGCAATATGCGCGATTCCCGGTTGTGCCGCGCCAAGTGGACGGCCCGATGCAACGCAACAATCGTCTTCCCCGTGCCGGCTGAACCTGCCACGCGCACAGGTCCGTTGAAATCGCGCTCGACCAATTCTCGCTGCGCCGGGTGTAGGAAGATAGTCCATTTGTCCCAAGGATATTCCAGCGCAGCTGCCAGCTCTTCCACGTTGTTCACCACGCGGAAACGGCGCTGCGCGTCCGGATGCTCGAACGGGTCAGCGATCTTAGCGGGCGGTTGAGCCACTTGTGGCTTGCCGCCGGTAGCAAGTTCCAACAGGGCTTCAGCCGCTTCTGCGGGTAAATGGTCAGCCAGCGTCAGAAGGTATCTTCATTGGCTTCGCGGACATCGACTAGCCATTCCGCCGGCACTCCGTAGCCTAATA
>JBOHVR010000567.1:0-4228 GCA_050735755.1 Binatia bacterium | reverse complement strand
TCATAATGGTTGAATTCCATCGTGAACTCGCCCCGCCCGCTCGTCATCGAGCGCAGGTCCGGCGCGTACTTCAGGACTTCAGCCATAGGCACCTGAGCCTTGATGATTTCATTGTGGCCCTTCGTCTCGACGCCGAGGACTTTCCCCCGCCGGCTGTTGAGATCTCCGATAACATCACCCACACAATCCTCCGGGACAGTGACCTCCATCAACATGATCGGCTCGAGGATAATGGGCTTGGCTTTCTCAAGAGCATTCTTAAATCCCATGGAGCCGGCGATTTTAAAGGCCATGTCGGAGGAGTCCACGTCGTGGTACGAACCATCATAGAGCGTGGCGCGTATGTCGACCATGGGATTCCCCGACAAGTATCCCCCTGCCATCGTTTCCTTGATCCCCTTTTCCACGGCCGGTATGTAGTTCTTGGGAATGGCTCCGCCGACGACTTTGTCTACAAACTCAAAACCCTTGCTTCGAGGGAGCGGTTCGATCTTGATCCAGGTGTCGCCGTATTGTCCTCTTCCGCCGGATTGTTTTTTGTATTTGCCCTGTGCGCTGGCGCTCGCTTTGATGGTTTCCTTATACGGGACCTTGGGCGCCTTCAGCTCGACTTCCGCCCCGTACTTGCGCTTGAGCTTCTCAACAATGACTTCAATATGAAGCTGTCCCATGCCGGAGAGAATGAACTCCCGCGTCTCCTGATCGCGGTGCATCTCCACGGTGGGATCTTCTTCCATGGTGCGCTGCAAGGCCGGCGCCACCTTTTCCTCATCGGCCCTGCTCTTAGGCTCCAGGGCAAAAGACATCAACGGAGCCAAATGCACCAAACCTTCAAATTGCACCGGCGCCCTCTCGTCGCATAGGGTGTCTCCCGAAGAAACATCCTTGAGCTTCGCCGCGGCGACGATTTCTCCGGCAATCGCCTCGCGCACAATCTCTTGCTTTTTACCCTCCAGGCGCAACATTTGGCCGATCTTCTCTTTCACTTGCTTGTTGGAGTTGTAGACGGTCATATCGGTAGCGATTTTTCCGGAGACCACGCGCATGATGGAGAGTTTTCCGGCAAACGGATCGATAATCGTCTTGAACACATATGCGGAGAAAGGCCCGGCGGGATCGGGAGCGCGTTTTTCCGGTTCGCTGGTCACCGGGTTCTTTCCACCCGCCTCTCCCTCCTCAACCGGTGATGGAAGATAATCAACCATTGCGTCCAACAGTTGCGGAACGCCGATAAGACGCGTTGCCGATCCGAAAAGGATAGGATACAGCCGCCCGGTTAATACGGCATCCCGGATGGCTTTCTTTATCTCTTCAAGAGATAGTTCCTCACCGCCCAGGTACTTTTCCAACAAGGCGTCGTCCGTTTCGACCACTGCCTCAAGAAGTTCTGTCCTTAGCTCGTCGGCGGTCTTTTTCAGTTCTTCCGGGACATCGGTCTGCGTGAATTTGCCGGTGTCACCCTCATAGATCAAAGCCTTTTGGGTCACCAGATCCACAACTCCTTTGAAACTCTCCTCGCTTCCTGTGGGGAGCTGAAGATAGACGCCCCGCGCCTCCAGCCCCTCTAAAATGGATCCGAGCGCCGATTTTATATCCGATTTCTCCCGGTCCATTTTGCTGGCAAAAATCAATCGGCGAATACCCTTTTCATTGGCACGAGCCCACAGCCTCTCCGTTTCCACCCTCAGGCCGGCGGAAGGATTCATGACGAAAACCGCGCCCCCAAAAGCCCGCATGCAGTTGAGCGCGTCCGCCAGAAAAGGGGAATAGCCGGGAGTATCGACCAGCCTTAGCTGGATCTTCTTCCAAACTAAGGAATGGAATGCTGTGGAAATTGAAATATGGCGGTGGATTTCCTCCGGCTCGTAGTCGAAGACGGACGAACCGTCGGCGGTTCGTCCCAGACGTTGGGTTGCGCTGGCGACAAAAAGCATGGCCTCCCCTAGCGACGTTTTGCCGGATCCGCCATGGCCAAGGATTCCAACGTTACGCGCTCTATCGACATCCATAATGAGTTATCCCCCCTATCCTTCGCGTGCACGCCTCTTCAATTCCGGAACCGCATTTCTTTCGTGAATAATCCGCAACCCGTCCAAGGTCAAGAACTCATCGACCTCCTCAACGGTGGACGACTCTTGCGCAATCAACGAGGCCAATCCTCCGGTCGCGATGACGCGGGCGCGGCTCCGTTTTTCCTTTTCAATTTGTCGCACGATGCCATCGACCAGCCCCACGTAGCCATAGAAAATTCCCGACTGCATCGAGTGGACCGTATTCTTGCCGACGACTTCCTTAGGCTTTAGCACTTCGACCCGCGGTAATTTCGACGCTCTTTGAAAAAGAGCTTCCATTGAAATGATCAGGCCGGGCGCAATGCAACCGCCGACGTATTCGCCTTGTTTGGAAACAAAATCAAAGGTCGTGGCGGTGCCGAAATCCACCACGATGCAGGACTCGTGATACTTCTCGTACGCGGCTACGCCATTGCAGATCCGGTCGGTGCCGACGTCCTTCGGGCTGTCGTACACCACGGGCATGCCGGTTTTGACACCGGGCCCAATCGTAAGCGGAGTGAGGGCAAAAAACTTTTGGCCGAGCTCTTGAATCACGCTGACCATGGGAGGAACGACGGAGGAAACCACAATCGCGTCAATCTGTTCGCGCGGGATTCCTTCCACCGTCGCCAGGTGAGACACCAGCACGCCATATTCATCGGAGGTCCGCTCGGCTTGCGTCAGCAGGCGCCAGTGGGTTCGGAGCTTCTTGCCCTCGAAGACGCCTAAAACCGTGTTGGTATTGCCTACGTCAATCGCTAACAGCATGGGCCTGAGTGATAGGTAGAACATCTCCGGCAAGAACCCGCTGCATCGCGCCGGCCGGGTCTCGGACGATTAAAGCGCCTTCGGCGTCGATGCCCATGGCGGTTCCGCGCAGAACCTGATTGAGCATTCGTACCTCGACCTCTGTGCCCTTGAGCCGGAAATATCGTTCCCAACGCGTCGCCATTTCCTGAAAGCCCTTTTCGGTAAGATCCTTGTAGCAGCGCTCAAGGCCCTGAATCAATAGACCTGCCAATCTTGCCCGTTCCCATCTTCTTCCGGTTTTTTCAATCAGGGAAGTGGCACGCGCGCGCACAGGCTCCGGCATAGACGCAAGCGGGACATTGACGTTCACGCCAATTCCCACGATTACAAATCGGATTCGTGTTCCTTCGCAAGCGGACTCGGTCAAGATTCCCGCCAGCTTTCTACCGGCGACAAGAATATCGTTGGGCCATTTGATTTCCGGGGCTTCACCGAGAACGGCCTCCAAGCTTTCCGCTAAGGCCACTGCTGCCATCAAGGTGATTTGACACGCCTGCGCCGGCGCAAATGCCGGCCTGAGGAGGAGCGAAAAGTAGAGGTTCAAGTGCCGCGGGGAAAACCAACTCCTGCCCAGCCGGCCCCGCCCCTGGGTTTGCTCTTCAGCGAAGACGATTTCTCCTTCGGGCGCTCCCGCTCCAGCCAGTCGCCGCGCAAAAAGATTCGTGGAATCAATCCGATCGAGACAGTGAATGGTTCTGCCGAAGATTGGGGTCGTGATCCCGGCTTGAATATCTTTGCTGGAGAGGACGTCTAGGGCGGGGGGTATGTTTCGCGGTGGTTCCCTTTCTAGCACCTTCAACACCCCTTTTCCCCCCTTAAAAAGGGGGATTTCGTACGCGCAACCCTCAGTTTCTCACGCGGCTCTAAACTGCCCCGCTTTTAAAAAAGAGGGCGAGGGGAAATTTAATCTTTACGGGCTACAACTTCCCTCGGTCCGCGGTGATCTTCATATTGAAATCCTCAGCGGGCGCAGAATGAGTGAGCGCGCCAACCGATATGAAGTCGACGCCGCTCGCCGCCACCGCGGGCACGGAGTCCAGATTGATCCCGCCGGAAGCCTCCACGCGCGCGCGCTTCGCGATGAGCTTTACGGCTTGCGCCATCTGGTCAACCTTCATGTTGTCGAGCATGATCCATTCAACGTTGACGTCCAGTGCTTCTTGCACCTGCTGCAGCGACGCGCACTCAACTTCGATCGGCGCCATGAAGGGAGCTTGCCGCCTCACCGCTTCCACCGCCTTCGCGATTGAGCCCGCCGCTACGATATGGTTGTCTTTGATCAAGGCAGCGTCGTACAACCCTAAGCGATGGTTCGTTCCTCCTCCCATCCGCACCGCGTATTTTTCCAACGTGCGGAGTCCCGG
>JBOHVR010000566.1:0-8324 GCA_050735755.1 Binatia bacterium | reverse complement strand
CCTCGTAACACGAGATAGCTCTTCGAACCGAACGCGGTCCGCTTCAGGAGGCGTTGTTCTGAATGGCCGCGCGAGTACGAATTCAACAAAACCGTCTTGATAGAGCGGTGAATAACGGTTAGCCTTTCCACGACGAACTTCGCCGTGCTCACTGTGGTGATGCTTCCGCGTCCTCTCTAGAAGATCATGGCTCAGATATTCCATCCCAGTACAAACACGATTTCCAGGATGAGCGTATTCGGGGGCATCGGTGTCATTGTAGTGCTCGTCGCCACCGTCGCTGCGATTAACCGCTCCTCCTACGTGACTGAGGTCGGCGTCGCGCGCAGCCAGCCGGTGCAATTCAGCCATAAACACCACGTTGGTGACGACGGCATCGATTGCCGTTATTGCCACACCTCGGTGGAAAAGTCCTCTTTCGCCGGCATTCCATCCACCAAGATCTGCATGAATTGCCACACCCAGATTTGGGCCGAGAGCCCGATTCTGGAACCGGTGCGCGAAAGTTTCCGCACCGGAAAGTCGCTGGAGTGGACGCGGGTGCACAACTTGCCGGGCTTCGTCTACTTCGATCACAGCATTCATGTGCACAAGGGGGTGGGCTGCACGACTTGCCACGGTCCCGTGGATCAGATGCCGCTTATGTGGCGCGAGAATACCCTCTATATGGAGTGGTGTCTTGAATGCCACCGCAATCCGGAGCGGTTTGTTCGGCCGCGAGAGCAGGTCTTCAACATGGATTGGCAGCCACCGTCGGATCAGATCGTCCTCGGGCAAAAACTTGTGCAGGAATACAAGATCAAGAACCTTACGAGTTGCTCGGTTTGTCATCGATAGAGATGGGAATAATGGAATATTGGAATGCCGGAAAGTTGGATCCCTGTTCTGCGTCATCACTCCACCACTCCATCACTCCAATACTCCTGAATTCGGAGTCATCGTGAAACCCGAAACCCGGAACTCGAAACTCGCGAATGCGCGGCTCGATCTCGATTCGATTCGCAAACGGCTGGCCTCGTCTCGGGGTCAGGAGTACTGGCGTTGCCTCGAGGAACTGGCCGACAGCGAGCAGTTTCACGAATTCCTAAAACAAGAATTTCCGCAACAAGCGGCGGGCTTGTTGGATGGGGTCAGCCGGCGAGATTTCTTGAAATTGATGGGCGCTTCGCTGGCGCTGGCGGGTCTTACCGGGTGCGGCAGAGCGGCGCCGCAGGACGAGAAGATCGTGCCCTATGTGAATCAACCGGAGCAAATCGTCCCCGGCAGGCCGCTGTTTTTTGCTACCGCATTTCCGATGAGCGGCGTGGGCACCGGAGTCCTCGTCGAAAGCCACGAAGGACGCCCGACCAAAATCGAAGGCAATCCCAATCATCCCGCCAGTTTGGGCGCGACGGATGCCTTTGCGCAGGCGTCGATCCTGACGCTCTACGACCCCGACCGCTCGCAGGCCGTCAGAAATGCCGGGAGAATCAGCACGTGGAGCGCTTTTCTCACCGCAGTCAATGACGATCTTGAGGCAGAGCGCGCCGTTGGCGGCGGGGGACTGCGAATCTTGACGGAAACGATCACGTCACCGGCGCTGGCGAATCAGTTGCGCCGGTTGCTGGCAAGATTTCCCAGCGCCAAATGGCACCAATACGAACCGGTAAACCGCGATAACGTGCACGCCGGCGACCGTCTGGTTTTCGGCGCCAATGTCAATACCATCTACCGGTTCGAAAACGCTGAGGTCATTTTATCTTTGGATGCCGATTTTCTTTTCAGCGGTCCGGCAAACGTCCGTTACGCGCGCGACTTTGCCGGCAAGCGGAGAGTGCGTCAAGGCAAAATCGGCATGAACCGGCTTTACGCCATCGAGGCGACGCCGTCGGTCACCGGTGCCATCGCGGATCACCGCATTGCGCTGCGCCCCAGTGAGATTCCGAGCTTTGCCGCTGCCATCGCAGCCAAGGTCGGTCTTTCCGTGCAGTCCACTATCGAGCCCCAACGTTCTCAATGGATCGACGCCTTAGTCCGCGACCTGCAAAAGCATCGCGGCGCGAGTGTCGTTGTGGCCGGCGACCAACAGCCGCCGGGAGTGCATGCGCTGGCCCACGCGATGAACCAGGCACTGGATAACATCGGCAAGACGGTGGTTTACACCGACCCTATCGAAGCCAATCCCGTCGCTCAAATGGCGTCCTTGCGAGAACTGGTGCGGGACATGGAAGCCGGCGCGGTGAGAATACTGCTCATGCCCGGCGGTAACCCGGTCTTCACGGCGCCGGTGGACCTTGGTTTCGCTGAACAGTTAGCGAAGGTCGCGCTGCGTGTTCATTCGGGTCTCTATGAGGATGAGACTTCGGCCTATTGTCACTGGCATATCCCTGAAACCCACTATCTGGAATCATGGAGCGATATTCGCGCTTACGACGGTACGGCGACGATCCTGCAGCCGTTGATCGCGCCGCTGTACAGTGGAAAATCATCCCACGAACTCTTGGCGGCATTGCTAGGCAGGCCCGGAGACACATCCTACGACATCGTTCGAAACTATTGGAAAGGCCAGAAGGCCGCCGGCGATTTTGAACTCTTCTGGCGCGCGGCATTGCACGACGGCGTCGTTTCGGGCACGGCCTTCAAACCGAAGACAGTTGGACTCAAAGCGGTCGAAAGCTGGAGTATGGCGGATCAATCCGTTCCGCAAGCTCGAAACTCGAAAGCCGAAACCCCAAACGGTCAGTCGGAAACTGGGAACTCCCTGGAGATTTCTTTTCCACCCGATCCGACGCTTTTCGACGGCCGCTTCGCCAACAACGGTTGGCTGCAGGAGCTGCCGAAACCTTTGACCAAGCTTACCTGGGATAATGCCGCCTTGATAAGTCCTAAAACCGCCCAACGCCTGGGTTTGGCTTACCAGGTCGGCACCACGGGCGGAGAGCACGGTAGAGTGTTTGCCGACGTTATCGAACTGCGCTACGAGGGGCGCGCGCTACGGGCTCCGGCGTGGATTGTTCCGGGGCATGCCGACGAGTGCGTCACGCTTCATTTGGGTTACGGCAGGACGCGGGCGGGCAGGGTTGGTAACGGAACTGGTTTTAACGCCTACGCGATTCGCACCGCGAATGCCCCTCATTATGGAACTGGATTGGAGATTCGGAAAATCGGCGACCCATACCCGCTGGCCTGCACGCAATTTCATCACAGCATGGAAGGGCGCGATCTAGTTCGCGCCGCAACGATTGAGGAGTACCGGAAGAACCCGGAATTCGCGCAAATAGAAGGACATCAAAGAGAGGGCCACCATGACCAGGCGGAACCCTCGCTTTATCCAGGCTACAAATATGAAGGTTACGCCTGGGGTATGGCCATCGACGTGAATGCCTGCATCGGCTGCAACGCCTGCGTCGTCGCATGCCAGGCGGAAAACAACATCCCGGTGATTGGCAAAACTGAAGTCACCCGCGGAAGGGAAATGCATTGGTTGCGCATCGACCGTTATTATAAGGGCAGCCCGGACAATCCGGAGACTTACCACCAGCCGGTCCCGTGCATGCACTGCGAAAACGCGCCGTGCGAACTGGTGTGCCCGGTGGGAGCGACGAACCATAGCCATGAAGGCCTCAACGACATGGTCTATAACCGCTGCGTTGGCACACGCTATTGCTCGAACAACTGCCCGTACAAGGTGCGAAGATTTAATTTCTTACAGTATTCCGACTTTGAAACACCGAGCCTGAAAGGGCTGAGAAATCCCGACGTGACGGTACGCAGTCGCGGCGTGATGGAAAAGTGCACTTATTGTGTCCAGCGCATCAACGTGGCGAAGATAGAGGCGGAAAAAGAGAACCGTCAGGTGCGCGACGGTGAAATTCTTACCGCCTGTCAAGCCGCCTGTCCCGCGGGGGCCATTGTTTTTGGCGATATTAATGATCGCGACAGCGCGGTTACGAAGATGAAATCTGAATCTTTGAACTACAGCCTGCTGGCGGAATTAAATACCAGGCCGCGTACCACTTATCTGGCGAAGTTAAAGAATCCAAATCCGGAGATTGAAACAGGCTGAGGCATGGAACCCGAGCCAAGAGATAAAGCTTCAGGAATATCGGCCGCGCCGATCATTGAGCCGGGGCACACTTTTGCTTCCGTCACCGACAAGATCAGCGCGATCGTGCTCACCGGGCGAACCCCGCGTTTTTGGTACGTGGGGTTCGGCATTTCCTTCATCCTGGTTTTGATTTTACTGTTCGCGATCGCGTACCTGATTACGGTGGGTGTAGGGGTTTGGGGCATCAATATTCCGGTTGCGTGGGGCTTCGCCATCGTCAACTTCGTTTGGTGGATTGGGATCGGCCATGCGGGGACCTTGATTTCGGCGATCTTATTACTCCTACGGCAGAAGTGGCGCCAATCGATCAATCGCTTCGCGGAGGCTATGACTTTGTTTGCCGTCGCCTGCGCCGGTTTGTTTCCGTTGCTTCACCTCGGCCGGCCTGGATACTTTTACTGGCTTTTTCCTTACCCAAGCACCATGGGAATACAGCCACAGTTTCGCAGCCCCTTGGTGTGGGACGTGTTCGCTGTCTCCACTTATTTCACCGTGTCGTTGTTGTTCTGGTACATGGGGCTAATCCCCGATCTGGCGACGATGCGCGATCAAGCCAGGCGGCGCTTTGCGCGTTTCGCCTACGGTATTTTGGCGATGGGTTGGCGCGGCTCTGCCATTCATTGGCACCGCTATGAGGTGGCTTATCTGCTCATGGCGGGTCTCGCTACTCCGCTCGTTGTTTCCGTCCATACGGTGGTCAGTTTCGACTTCGCCGTGGGATTAGTCCCCGGTTGGCACTCGACGATCTTTCCGCCCTACTTCGTAGCCGGCGCTATCTATTCCGGTTTTGCCATGGTTCTCACTCTCGCCATCCCCCTGCGCAAGATGTACGGTCTGGAAGACTTCATCACTCTGCGACATTTGAAAAACATGGGCGAGGTCATGCTGGCCACGGGGATGATCGTCGCCTACGGTTATGTAATGGAGACTTTCGCAGCCTGGTACAGCGGCAATATTTACGAGCAGTACATGATGTGGAACCGGTTGTTCGGCCCCTACTGGTACATGTACTGGGCGTTGATCCTGTTCAACATATTGATGCCGCAAGCGCTGTGGTTCCAGGCCATACGCACCAGTGTCCCGGCGCTGTTCATCATCGCCCTATGCGTGAATATCGGGATGTGGCTGGAGCGTTACGTCATCGTGGTGGTCAGCCTATCGCGGGACTTCATGCCTTCCGCCTGGGGCATGTACTCCGGGACCGTATGGGACTACGCCGTTTTGGCCGGCAGCATTGGTCTGTTTGTGTGCTTGTTGTTTATTTTTATTCGCCTCTTGCCCATGATCTCGATTTTTGAAATGCGGGAGCTCGTTCACGACACGGATGAGACGCGATGACCGCAGCTGAACCAAGGAAAGCGCCGTCGCTCTACGGCGTGATGGCCGAGTTCGATCGCCCGGAAGCGCTGCTTGAAGCCGCCCGTCGTTCATTTACGGAAGGGTATCGGCGGATGGACGCCTATAGTCCGTTTCCGATCGACGGCTTGGCGGAAGCAATCGGGTTTCACAAGACCCGAATTCCTCTGATCGTTCTCATTGGAGGGATTGTTGGATGTCTCGGCGGCTTTTATTTGCAGTATTGGGTCTCCGTTATCGACTATCCGCTGAACATCGGCGGCCGTCCTTTGAATAGCTGGCCTTCCTTTATCCCCGTTACCTTTGAGCTGACCATTCTCGTGGCGGCGCTAACGGCCGTCCTCGGACTGCTTGCGCTCAATGGGTTGCCGATGCCCTATCATCCGGTCTTCAATGTAGAGCGCTTCCAACTGGCGACCCGAAACCGATTTTTTCTTTGCATCGAAGCCGTCGATCCGAAATTCGATTATGAAGCTACCCGGCAATTTCTCGAAAGCGTCGGCTCCCAGGGAGTGTACGAAGTTGAGCGCTGAACGGCTGCAAAGAGTTTCGGTCGTTGGGACGAACGGTTGGGTATCATCCGCGAGCGCCTGCAAAATCCCCCGTAATCCCCCTTTTAAAACGGGGAAAATTTTTTCCACTGAGTTCTCAATTCCTCACGGTCCCGTAGCATTAACCCTCTTTGAAAAAGAGGGGCCAGGGAAGATTCGCGCGGGTCGAAGGGTGAAGGGACGCGGCAAAGTTCATTCACCCTCGCCTCTGTCCTCTCCCATCGAGGGAGAGGAAGTTAATCTCGGCGGCTCGCTCGTCGAGGCGACGCCGCTCCTTCGTCAAACCCAAAAAAATCCCCTATCAAGATTGAATCTAGGATTGTGCGCATTAATAACCCTCGGGCTAGCGCTCCTTGCTGGCTGCCGGCAGCAGATGGCCGATCAACCGCGTTACGAGCCGCTTTCCCGCAGCACTTTTTTCGGCGACGAGCGTTCCGCACGCCCGCTTGTCGAGGGCACGGTTGCGAGAGGTCAGCGGCGCAGCGATGAGCACTTCTACACGGGAAAATCGCGCGGACAACTCGTGGACACATTTCCGTTCCCGGTGACGCGCGCGGTGCTGGCGCGTGGACAAGAGCGCTTCAACATTTTTTGCTCGCCTTGCCACGACCGGATCGGCAACGGTCAAGGCATGATTGTCAGACGCGGCTATCGCGCCCCGCCCTCTTATCACATCGACCGTTTGCGCCAGGCTCCGTTAGGCCACTTTTTCCAGGTGATAACCCACGGCTTGGGTGCGATGCCGGACTACGCCCAACAGGTTTCGCCGGCGGATCGCTGGGCGATTGTCGCGTATATCCGCGCCTTGCAACTGAGCCAGCACGCCACCCTCGCTGACGTGCCGCAAGAGCAGCGTCAACAACTGGGGCGAAAGCCATGAACGGTGCGCTATCGCGCGTTCACTGGGATTCTGTACGCAAGCGATCGCTCGTTGTCGGCTTGGTCGCTCTCACGCTCTGTGTTGCCGGCGCGTTCATCAGCCCCGAGCAGTTTTTTCCCTCTTATCTGCCGGCGTATGTTTTTTGGATCGGTATTCCGCTGGGATCCTGGGCGATCCTCATGCTGCATCATCTCGTCGGCGGCCGGTGGGGGTTCGTGATTCAGCGCGTGCTCGAAGCAGTGATACAGACCCTTCCGCTCATGGCTCTGCTCTTCGTGCCTGTCTTATTTGGCTTGGCTTATCTTTATCCCTGGGCGCGGCCCGATGTCGTCGCTGCTGATCCTGTTCTGCAAGAAAAAAGTCGTTATCTCAACGTTCCTTTCTTTATCGCGCGCGCGGTTCTCTATTTCGGCATTTGGATCATCGTGGGGCGCTTGCTTACCCAGTGGTCGCTCGAGCAGGATCGCGCCGCTGACCCCACATTGACGCAGCGACTTCAGAGGTTGAGCGGACCCGGTCTCGTGCTCTACGGCTTAACCGTCACCTTTTCTGTCATCGATTGGCTGATGTCGCTCGAGCCGCGCTGGTATTCGACTATCTATGGAATGATTTTTATGGTGAGCTACAGCCTGGCGGCCATGGCGTTCGTGATCATTGTTGCGCACCTGATCGAAGAGGAGACGCCGCTTGCCAAGGTTATATCCTCCAGCCACTTTCACGATCTCGGCAATCTCCTGCTCGCCCTGGTGATGTTTTGGGCATACATGCATTTCTCGCAGTTCTTGCTGATTTGGGTGGAAAATCTGGCCGAAGAGATCCCGTGGTACTTGCGAAGAATCCACGGTGGCTGGGAATGGTTTGCGTTAGCGCTGGTTCTATTCCAGTTTGCGCTGCCTTTCCTGTTGCTTCTTTCTCGGACCGCCAAACGCAGGGCCCGCACCCTGTGTTGGTTGGCTGCCGGGATCCTTTTCATGCATTGGATCGACATTTTCTGGATGGCAGCACCGGCATTTTATCCGGGCGGATTTCACCTCCATTGGATGGACATCCTCGCGCCGATCGGCATTGGCGGAATTTGGCTGGCCACGTTCCTCCACTATTTGAATGGCCGTTCATTGCTGCCGCTTCATGATCCGCGTTTTGCGGAGATTCTCGAAGGAGCGCAGAAGGCCTGACGATGGCGGAAGCAAACGTTCACCGTGACGCAGCGGATCCGATAGAGGTCGGCCATGAGCTGAGCGATCTGAGACCGGGCTACGTCGGGCTGTTTGCGATCGGACTTGCGGTGACACTGGGCATTGTCCTGGTTCTCACGCTTTTGTTGATGCATTACAAAACAGCTCTGCACCAGGCGCGTGAAACGCCGCTCCCCCGGCTTGCGCGGGAGCGTGAAGCGATGACTCAGCCGAATTTGCAAATCGAAGCTCACAAAGAGCTCCGCGAATTGCGC
>JBOHVR010000565.1:0-8545 GCA_050735755.1 Binatia bacterium | reverse complement strand
CTCGGAGACGAGCTAAACAACAGCGCCGGACTTTCCCCCAAAGAGAAATGCTGGTGGACTGTCATGGGTGGAATACAGATAAGGTCGCCCTGCTCCCAGTTCCAGCGCTGGCCATCGTGGACATCGTAGCCGCGGCCCTCGAGAACGAGAACAAGTTCTTCGGCAACGTGACGGTGTTGACCGGAGCGGCTTCCCGGCTCGATTTGCTGGAAATAGATCCACGCATGATTGGTCGCCGTCTTCGTGCCCGGATGCACCATCCATTTTATCTTCCCCTGGCGCGTCATTTCCCACGTCTCTTTCGAGTCGCGCGCTACATGATCCACCTCGCGACAAAAGTCGGCCTCGTCGTGCATGAGCTTCAAGTAGCGGTCATAAGTGTTTTCGACCCGCTCCTTCCACGCGCCCGCCGTGCGCCGGGCTTGAAAGCTGGCTTCCCGGTTCGGTTCCGCGCCCAGGATAACCTCGACGTCCTCGGTAATTCCCAACACCCCTTTTTTAATCCGGTAGCCTTTTAAATTTCCTTGATCGTCATGGATCGGCTCCGTGCCCTCGCGGAAGTTGGGCTTTTCGCTCAGCTTGTGCTGCTCCCTCCAGGTTAGGCCCATGAGATTGCCGACGCGGCCGGTCTCCGGAACGTAGATAGTGCAGCCGATGTCCTTGTCGCCGCCATGCTGATGCATGGTGTAGGGGGGCACAATAAGAAGGTCGAAGGTCTGGAAATTATACGTATCACCATCGTTCCATTCCCAGCCCTTTCCGGTAACGCAGAACAATGTTGGCGCGCCGATGTGCCGGTGCATACCGCGCACGGGGGCCTGGGGCGCGACTCGGGTGAAATGGCTCGTCATGCAGTAGAGCGGCCCGCGGGTCAGCAAGTCGTAGCAGATGTGATCGCCCGTCTGGTGCGGGCTGTCCATCCCCATAACGGTCGGTTGCATCGGCAATTGCTTCAGCACATGCGGCAGCGAGTTAGCTTTCGCATCCTCTTGCTGCTGGTAAACGAACCGTTTCATTTGATCGGCAACACTATAGACTTCGCGCCACGGCTCAAGCATGATTCAATTTCCTCCCATTACATTTCTTGTTTCAATACAAGGGTGAATTTTTCACCCATATTCCGGGGCATCTTCGATCTGCTCGACGCCACCTAGGCCCAGGTCGGTACACATACTGGGCATCGAGCTATAGAGCAATACCGGATTCTCGGCATCCAGGTTAAAATGCTGATGCTCGGTCATCGCCGGAATGTTGATCATATCGCCGCGTTCCCAGTTCCACCGTTCGCCGTCATGAACGTCATAGCCTGTACCACTCAGCACGAAAATCTGCTCCTCCATCATATGCCGGTGCCGTCCGGAGCGGCTTCCCGGTGGAATCTCCTGCATATAGAGCCAGACCCTCCGGGCGGAACAGTCGATATGAGGATGGACATACCATTTCAATCGTCCCTGCTTCGTCCACTCCCAGGGCTGCTCCTCGAAACGGATCACGTGTGTAATCGCCTTGCAGAAGCTAACCTCTTCGTGGAGCAGCTTGAGATACCGATCATAGGTATTCTCCACCTCGCCTGTCCATGCCGAGGTGTGAACGCGCGCGTGAAAAACGCCCTCAAGGTCGGGCGATGGACCGAGGTAGACGTCAAGATCTTCGGTTATGCCTAAAACTCCCTTCTTGATGCGATAACCCGTCAGTTTTCCTTCCGCGTCGAAAAGCGGCTCGGTTCCTTCGGGAAATGCCGGCTTTTCGCCGAATTTGATTTGCTCGCGATGCAACAATCCAAGGACGTCGATCATGCGAGTTTGCGGTACGTAGATGTGGCACCCGATCTCCCGGTCCCCGCCGTGCTGGTGAATCGTGTACGGCGGCACGACCAAGAGGTCATACATCTCAAAATGATAGGTCTCGCCGTCGTTCCACTCCCAGCCCTTGCCCGATGTGCAAAAGAGCGTCGGCGCGCTGATATGCCGATGGGCACCACGCACCGGAGCATTCGGGCGAATATCGGAGAAATGACAGGTCAGGTCGTACATGGGACCGCGCGTCAAGGTATCGTAGCAAATTAGGCCGCCGGTCTGGTGCGGGCTGTCCGTTCCCATCACCGTTGGCTTGTTGGGCAGAGGTCTGAGCACATGCGGCAGCGATTGGGCGGAAGAATCCTCTCGTCCCTGGTGCACAAAACGCTTCACTTGATCCGAGCAGCGCTGCTCCGTTGGCTCTAACCATGGCGCAAGGTGGATCATGTGGATACCTTCTATTTCCCGTGCAATGGCAGCTAAAACTCCAACGTGCTCGGGGCAAAGAGCTCTTCAATCTTCAGCTTTTTCTTCGTCAGCCCCTGCTCGTATGAATAATCAATGATCGTCTGGAGCATATTTTGGTTCGCCTTCACCCCATACGGAAACGGGTCGTCGCCGAAGATTTGCCGCGTCCTATCATAGTATTCATCGCGAAACACCAGGCCCGTTGGGATACTCTCCTTCAAGCGCTCCTGGGCATGCTCTTTGGCGGCAATGAATGCCTTGTACAAATTGAATGCAACCCAGGGATATTTTTGATAAATATCCCCGCGGATGGCGTAGGCATGGTTTGCGGGGATGTAGCCGTGCTTCTTGAAAAACCGCTCACCCTCCGCAATGCGATCCGCAAACAACGGCTTGACCTTGCTCCAGTCACCTCCCTTTGCCCGGATCTGCGTCGACCGATCCACGATGTTGCTTTCCCGCGCAAATGCGCGATGCACCGATGCCACGTCGATCTCGTTGTTCACCAACATCGACGCCAGACTCTTGTCCTCCGGGATGCGGTGAAACGCGATGCCCTGCGGCGGCGTGAATCCCGTCGCGCCTCCGTGGCTTAACTCCTCACTCCGCTCCATGTACCAGTCCACCTTGTACTGGGAAACACCGAAGTCGTGCTCCAAGATTCCCCGCACCCAAAGCGACGCTGTCTGCTGGTACTCTCCCACTCCAATTCTCTTCCCGACAATATCGCTGGGCTCCTTGATACCGGAATCAACGTGGTAGGAGAGTTGCGAGTGCATGAACCGGCGCGACGGAAAAACCGGGATGGCCATCATATCCATGCCGTTGGATCTGGCAATCAGATAGGAAGATAGCGACATCTCTGAGACCTCGAACTCTTGAAACTTGAGCTGGCGCCAGAAGGTTTCCGACGGGTCGGAATATGTCCATACCAGCTCAACGCCCTCGACGGGAACCGTTCCGTCCAACACGGGTTGCGCCTTTTCATTCACTGCCGAAATAAGACTCAATCGCAACTTCGCCATAACTTACTCCTTGATCTTAAAAATTCGCGCCCCGTTCCATCAACCGGCGCTTTCCGCCTTAAAACCGAAAACGATCGCCGTATTGCCTTCGCGCCATGGGCAATCGATGCTCTCGAATCCGGCCCGCTTCAGGAGTTGAAATTGCTGGAGCAAACTCGGGCCGGGGCCATCCATCGCCGGAGCCTTGCCGCGTTCCTTGACTTGAATTTCGCGGAACTTCTGATGCAGAAAATCGCTCGAGAAGTTTATCCGTTCTACGTTCATGAAAAAGCCGCCGGGCCGCAAAGCTTCACAGGCCTCTTTGTAGACCTTCTCTATGGGCTTGAGCTTGCGCAGATTGTGGATCGCACGAGCGCTGACGATCGCATCCAGGTCACGCGGCAAGCTTGACTTCCATCCCGGCTTCCCGAAATCAGACTGCACGTACGAAGCACGGTCCCCATAGCCGGCCAACCGTTCGCGCGCGAGATCAAGCATGTCGGTCGAGCCGTCGGCGCAAACAACCGAAACCTGCGGGAACTCGGCCAAAATTCTTTGCGCCAACGTTCCCGGCCCGCAGCCTATATCCGCGACCCGTGCTTGGCCCGACAAAAATACCCCGAGCCAGCGCAGCGCGGCTTTGAATTGAGCTTCCCTTTCAGCCGCTCTCTTGTCATCCTTGGAGACCCAGTCCTGGGAGTAATCTTTAGATTCCCACTCATGTTCCGTTTTTGCCATTTGCGATTCCGTCCCTCAGTGAATTTATCTTTTCAGTTCGGCTTCCGCCTTCTTCAAAAAGCTCAAATCGACTGCGTCCTGCAATGTAACTGTTTTGCTGACTCCCTTCGCCATCGCCAATACCTCGCTCTTGAATCGGATTCCCTCCGGCGTGATCGCGCAGGAATATCCGCCGTCGCGCATATGGACGTCGTAATTCCCCTCCGCTTCCTCGCGACTCAGATGGGTGATGCGCTTGAGCGCGAGCGTTATCGCCTCTTCACGATGAGTGTTGAGATACTCGGTAGCGCCAGCCACGGCCTTCACCGTCTTGTATACCGTTTCCGGTTGTTCCCGAATGAGCTTGGCCGACGTGCACAGGCCGCCCCCGTGCCAACGCATATAGGTCTCGGGGTATTTGATAAGATGCCAGCCGGCTTTGATGGCCCAGTAGGCATACTCCTCGCGAGCGATAACGGCCGCGATGGTGGGATCTTGAAAAGCCTTGATGCGATCGAGAGCATCACCGGGAACGATCGTTACGTCTCGCCCCGCTTCCCAGCCCAGCTTCTTCGCCAAATAAAGAATTTGGTTGTTGGAAGCGCCGCCGCCGACCATGACCTTTTTTCCCTTTAGATCGCGCAGCTCTTTGATCTCCTGCCGCGCCATGCAAAAATGCAAGGTCGTCTGGTTGCTACAAAGCGCCTTTACTTCCCCCCAGCCACGGAGGAGAGCCTCCACCGTCGTGGAAACAGAAGTGTAGAATTCCAGATCGCCCGCCACGCAGAGCCTCACCTTTCTTTCCTTCGACTCTCTAACGTGCAGACAGTGGACGCTGACGCCTGCGCGAGAAAAGAATTCCAGATCTTCGGCGGCGTAAAAAGGCAGAAAATTCATCGTGGGATAAGGAAGCGCAAGTAACATGATAAAACTCTTCTACTAAAAGATAGGAACCCATGGCAAGAGCAGCCGGGGCTCCGGTACAAAAGCTGCCATCCGCATCGCGTTCGCTATACGGACCTTCTAAAAATTAGCCCCGAATTTCGGGACCTCACACTCATTCCGAACCACACTCCTGGCAATCGAGCGGGCGAGGTTCTATTGGGACGGGCGAAAGCCGCCATAGGTCGTATAGTTTCCGAACTTCCAGAAGCAATCCACATCCTCAAATCCAGCTTCCCGCAGCCAGGCAAGCTCCTGGTCGAGCAAACCGTTGTCATGGGGTCCGTGCCCCGCTACCTGGGTCGCCTTTTTAACTTCTGCCAAGGTCATCTTTCCGCCAGTTTGTTGTTTGACATATTTTTCCGCCAACTCGTCGCCCGCCTGGCGATAGCGCCGCCCCAATGCATCGGAGCGCGGCCGCACATTGTCGGCGTTGATAAAGCACCCGCCTGAATGGAGCAGATCGTAGATTTCACCGTAGATCGCGCGGCGGCGGAAATTGGGGCTGAAGTGATGCAAGGCACGGGAAGACACGATAGCGTGGAATGCGCCGGCGACGGACTCAAGCCACTCCGGCGTTGCCAGCGACGCCTGGATAAATTCGATTCGGTCGCCAAAATGGGTCATGCGTTCCCGGGCCATCTTGAGCATCTCGGCGGAAGCGTCCAGGCAAACCGCAGTCGCATTGGGTCGCTCATCAACCAAGAACGCAGTTAACGTTCCATACCCGGCGCCTAAATCTAAGATGCGAATCGGCTCTTTCAGGGAATGCGGTATCATCAGGCCGACCATGGTCATTTGCATCTCCCGCAGCGGCCTTTGCCAGTCCATCCGTGAACTCCAACCCTCAATGAATTCACGGCTTCCCCAGGTTTCCTCCAATGAAGTCTGTGTTGGTCGTTTCATGCCCGCTCCTACTGTTTCAACCATTTCCGCCGAACGCGAGTTAGGTTATGTCTCAGAATTCGTTTAAGAAATCATGTCATTCTGAGCCGCAGGCCAAGAATCTCAATGCTTTAGATCCTTCACTGCGTTCAGGATGGCGGGATTGAAATCACGCTTAACCCGTCGGAATGATTCAGTGACATGCAGAAACACGACGCTCCAAAATCACAGGCTTTTCCGGATTTCACGCGCGGTTTCCGCAAGCCGCTCGATTTTTGCCCACGCCAGCTCGCGAGTGATCGTCATCAAGCCGCAATCCGGCGCGAGCAGTAGATGCTCCGGCTCCACATATTTGAGCGCGCCTTCGACCCGGCTCATCACGACTTCCAGCGGCTCGGGCGGCGTGTCTCCCGGATCGACACAGCCGTACATTAACAGCCGCCCGCGCGCGACCTCCAGAATTTCCGGACTGTAACCGCTGCGGGCAAACTCGAGGGAGAATCCTCCGATCGGCGTCTCCATCAACTGGGCTAAGAGATCCGGATATTCGTATTCGTGCTGTAGACCTTGGCCGCCGGGATACCCGTAACAGAGGTGAATAATGCTCGGAACCTTGATGCCTTTCAGGCAGCGCCCGAGAGCGCGCAAACCGTAATCAGAAACTTTTTCGTGGTAGCGCGTCATCGCGGGCTCGTCGATTTGCACCACTTGGCAGCCCGACGCCTGGAGCTCCAAAAGCTCCGCATTCATGGCCGCGGCCACATCCATCGCGAGCGCGGCCTCATCGCCGTAAAAATCATCGCACGTGCTGTCGACCACGGTCATGGGTCCGGGAACGCTGACTTTGACCGGCTTGGAAGTATGCGTTTGAGCGAAGCGGAAGTCGTCGACAATGGCTGGCGCGCGCCGCCGCACCGGCCCCACCACTCTAGGAACCACGCGGTTATAATCGACGCGCCGCCGAAAAGTGTTCTTGGCCTTGCGTTGGACGACGTCGAAGCCTTCCAGCTTTTCCAGCACGTAGAAAATAAAGTTAGTTCGGCGTTGCTCGCCGTCCGTCAGCAGATCGAGTCCGAGTCTCTCCTGCTCGTGCAGAGCCGCGATGGTGGCATCATCGAGGGCTTCCTGCA
Organism: Binatia bacterium; assembly: GCA_050735755.1. GTDB lineage: Bacteria > Desulfobacterota > Binatia > UBA9968 > UBA9968 > DATMAM01. The sequence goes on along the minus strand of JBOHVR010000565.1, from coordinate 1,603 downwards.
GCAACTCGCCTTCCAGACGGAACGCGACTTCGCTGCGATTATGCTCAGCAAGCCAAGCGGGGCGGGGAAGGCTTCCTACGGTAGTCGTCGCTACGGGAGGAAGTTTCAACGCGTTACCTGACACCGATCCGGGGGCACGTGAACGTAGACCTTCTCCCCCGGATGAAAGGCCTGATACGGGCTCAGTAAGGCTCTAAAGCTCTTGTTCTTGATCTGCACTTCGCCATCAATGAAATTGCCGAGAAACAGCGCGCGCTTGATCGTGCCTTCAAAGTGATTGTCGGACATTCCGCTGGGCTCACGAGAGCAGACGAGCCCTTCCGGTCTGATGACGACGAAGACCGACTCATTCGAGGCCAGCTCCGAATTGCTTAGATCCACGGAAATCGGGCCTACCTCCGTTTCCACGCTCCCCTTCGCTCCGGTACGAACCACGCGTCCTTGCAGGGAATTCGCAGTGCCGAGAAACTCGGCAACGAGCTTGTTCTTGGGGCGCACGTACATCTCATAGGGAACCCCCATTTCAACCAACTCACCCGCCATGATCACGCCGACCGTATCCGAAAGGGCCAGCGCCTCAAGCTGATCGTGCGTGACGAAAAAGGTCGTGATGCCGACGGAACGAGAAACTTCCTTGAGCTCAACGCGCATTTCCTCGCGTAGCTTCGCGTCCAGATTGCTCAAAGGCTCGTCGAGAAGAAGCAGTTTGGGCTTGCGCACGAGGGCACGCGCCAGCGCCACACGTTGTTGCTGTCCCCCGCTCAGTTGGGTGGCGGGACGGTTCGCCAAGCCTTCCATCTGGACCGCCTTCAAGGCTTCCATCACCTGCTTCTCCACTTCCGCTTTTGAGCGCTTTTTTCCCCTTGAACCATACAGCAAGGGAAAGGCCACGTTGTGAAACACGTCCATATGCGGCCAGATCGCGTACGACTGAAATACCATGCCGATCGGGCGCTCTTCCGGCGGAACCAGAATCCGCCTCTTGGCCGAAAAGACGCACTCTCCCCCGATATAGATTTCCCCGTCCTCCGGGTGTTCAAGTCCGGCGACGCAGCGCAAGGTCGTGCTCTTGCCGGAGCCACTTGGCCCCAAAAGCGTGAAGAACTGTCCTTCCGGGATATCGAAACTAACGTTCTGCACCGCCCGCACCTGACCTTTGTCAACAACAAAGCTCTTCTTCAAACCCTCGATTCTAAGCATATCGCCTCTCCTCAGCTCTAGCGCTTCTCTGTAAGATTTTTATTAACTCATGTTCTGATGCAGCATCTGATTTCATTAACGGTCTCGATCACCACGGCGTCGGCACCTGATGCGCGAGGCGCACGTCGCGTTTTTCCCGGTCGGATTGCAGCAAAGCCAGGCAAACCTCCAGCGCGGCCTTCACCCAACGCCCATCGGGGTAATTCTTTCGTTGGCCCGTGACCGCCTCCCATAAAGCCAGCAGCGCTCCCGTACCGAAGCCCTGCCTTTGCCGGGGTATCCCTGACACCGTCAACCGTTTAATCTTTCGACTTTTGCGCGGCCTCGGCAAAAAGAGCTTCCACCTGGTCTTTGAGCTGGCTGTACTTTCCTATGTTGCCGCGGCGCCGGCCGCTTTTTTGAA
>JBOHVR010000564.1:0-6147 GCA_050735755.1 Binatia bacterium | reverse complement strand
GTGGTGGGGCGGTTGGGCCTTTGGACCAAGGCTGTTAGCGGATATAACACCGCTGTTGGTTCTGGTTATGGTTCCGGCTTACGTCAAAGTCAGACATCAACGCTTCATTAAGATTGTTTTCTTCCTTCTGGCCGGAATTTCCATTCTTATTCACGCGTTGGGCGCCTACTCGCCCGCCGTATGGAACCCCGATATGGACAGCCGGCTTTGGTCGTGGTCTGATGGCGAGCTGATCAACTCGGGTCGCCGGTTTTTCTCCAAGATACTTTAATTCGCCTCCCACCGGCGGAAGCGGGAGCGCGCGAGCATTCGACAAGAGTTGGGAAAAAAGGGGTTTGAACTGTGCCCTCAGGCCAGATCCAAATTTCCTTCTATTGCGTCGTCAGTGCACAGGACGTAGAGTTTGATAACTTCACCGCTGTCCGGATCAGCCGCGCCCCCGGCATAGCAGATGTCTATCCCGGCGAGCTCGCACGAACGCCGGTCAAGCCGGTTTGACCTTGACGGACAAGCGAGCATCGCGAGATCTGGCAGGCGTTGCAACCCTGTTTGACCATTTTCACCCGGTCGCGTAAGGAACAAGGGCTAGCCTAGAGAAATGCGGAGGGACTGATAGGAGGATTGGATTATGATACAGATTCGCGCGGGAGAGAGTTGTCACGGCATGGATGAAACCAAGCACAAGCTCGGCGCAGTTGTCCGGGCAGCGTTGGGGGCGACTTTCCTTTTCATGAGTCCGGTATACGGCGCTTCGCCGACGCCTCAAGCGACTGCGAAACTCGAACAAGAATGGGCGAAGCTCATCGCTGCGGCGCAGCGAGAGGGAACCGTTGCGATTGCTGCTGGGGGTGCCCCGTCGCGCCAACTTCGTCCCATCACCGATGCTTTTCAGAAGAAGTTCGGTATCAAAGTCGAAATGTCAACGGGAAGCGGCAATGATACCGTCAGCCGGGTGCTCGCGGAACGGAAAGCGGGAAGATATACGGTCGATGTCGGGTTGATTAGTCTCCGGGCAAGTAATCAGAGACTGGTACCCTCGGGATCGCTCGTTCCGTTTCCTTCGATGATTATTCATCCCGAAGTCGCGGATCCATCCGGCTGGTACCTGAAGCGGCATTGGTATGGCGACAAGGAATCAAAGTACGTTTTCATCTATCATGTGGAACAGGAGAACCAGTATGAGGTCTGGTACAACACCGACAAGATCAAGGAAGCGGAAATAGGCACACTCAAGAAGCAGACCGACTTCTTCGATCCTCGGTGGAGAGGAAAGATCGCAGGTGAAGCAATGGAGGACGGCTCTGGGATACGGACCATGGTCGACAGTTACTTTGAGCCGGACCGAGGTATTGAATGGATCCGAACCTATCTTCTCGACGCGGGAGTGACCTTCTCTAATGACCGACGAATCTTGGAAACGTGGCTTGTGGGAGGGAGATTCCCGCTGATGGCTGTCCCGACTTCGGCTACTGAGCTGACGGTACTGGCGAAGAAAGGACTGCCGATCAAGCAGATATGGCTTCCGAAGCAGGCGGGCTACATCAGGGCCGGCGGATCCGGCTGCTGTATTTCAGCGTTCGCAAATGCTCCCCATCCGCAGGCTGCCAAGCTCTTCGTAAACTGGTTTTTATCGAAGGAAGCACAGACTCTGACGCACACCATGATTCCAGATCTCGACCGGTCGTCCCTGCGAGATGATATCCCATCTGGCCAGGTGATGCCGGAGGAACGGCGCACTCCGGGCGCGAAGTACCTGTTCCCGGACGCCGACCCCAGCTTCGGCGCGCGCCAAGAAGAGGCCCAGAAAGAAATCCTAAAGATCTGGGAATCGCGGCAGCGATAAGATCCAGCTCGTAGGGGAGAGAAGAGTATTTGGTTATTCTTACCGAGACTCCGTCGCGCATTATCGCGGGCGTGAGTGGGTACTTGGCCGTTATGTTCTACAATCCCGTCCAGGTTGAACTAAAAGACGCTTATCGGATATTGTCGCTGCTCAGAGGCTCGCAAGAGTTTCTAATTTCGGGTCTCGGGTTCCGAGGAAAACTTTAAACTCGAAACTCGCAACCGCGAAAGCGCAGAGATTGGAGGAGACCATGCCCATCTCAAACGTGCGCGGTGTGAATATCAATTATAAACTCCTTGGCAACCAGGGCCCTTGGGTGGCGCTTTCTCCCGGGGGCCGCCGTGATCTCGAGGGCGTGGCGCCGCTGGCGGAAAGAATTGCGGATGCCGGCAACCGCGTTCTGATCCACGACCGGCGCAATTGCGGCGCTTCCGATGTCGTCATCGATGGGCAAGACTCGGAATACGAGATCTGGGCCGATGATCTTCACGAGCTTCTCTCCCAACTTAATGCTCTTCCCGCCTTTATCGGCGGCAGCTCTTCGGGTTGCCGGCTTTCGCTCCTGTTTGCCCTGCGCCATCCGAGCGCCGTGCGGGGGTTGCTGCTGTGGCGCGTTACGGGCGGGCGCTTTGCGGCCGATCGCCTGGGCGAGCAGTACTACGGCCAGTACATCAAGGCTGTGAAGCAATCCGGCATGGCGGCGGTATGTGAAATGGAGCACTTCAAGGAGCGCATCGAAGCGCGGCCGGAGAACCGCGTCACGCTCATGACAATGGACCCCGAGCGGTTCATCGCGGTTATGTCACACTGGCGCGAATACTTTGTTCGAGGCGCGGACCTGCCGGTGATTGGCGCAACTGCCGAGGAGCTAAAATCAATCACGGCGCCGGCCTGCATTGTTCCGGGTAACGACAAGACCCATTCACGCCAGATCGGCGAGAACCTCAGCCATCTGTTACCCAAAAACGAGATACACCATTTGATGACGACGCATCATGACGCGGATCTCGCCCCGAAAGAGGAGTGGGATGAGAAGCTAGGCGAACTGGCCGCCATCTTCGCTGCTTTCCTGAAGCGCGTGGCGGCAGCCACCGCGGCATAACAAGCCGTCACCCTCCAGTGCGCTGTGCCAGCCTACGAGTTTCGCGTCCCTGTATACAATTTTAGCGGGGCGACGACGCCGCCGCCGATGAAGAGGAAGACTCCCGCCAAAACGAATGCCGACTTGATTCCCAACCAGCCGATCAAATAACCCGTTAGCATCGGAGTAGGAATCACCGCGAGCTGGGTGATCAGAATGGTCAGCCCGTAGGTGGATGCCTGAATATTCGCGCCGCCTACGTCCATGACCGCCGCGTTCATGATGTTGAAAAGCGTGTAGAAGAAAAGACCGATCGCAACAATCACCAGGCCCAGCTGAACCCCTGGTTGCACAACCGCCAAAAGGGCGAAAAAAAATCCCAGCATAAGGCAGGAAGGTAAGAGGACGGCTTTACGGCCGAAGCTGTCGGAAAGCAAACCTAGAATCGGTTGAGAGACGGTCCCCATGACATGCATTAACGCGACGAAAACACCGAGGGCAGCCGGGGTGTACTGTAAGTCTTCCTGAAGATAAATCGGAAGAAACGTCAGGATTACCAATCTTCCCATCTGGAGAAGGCCTGTCGCGGCCGCGACGCCCACAAACGCCGGGTTCTTGAGTAGCGAGACGACATCACGGGCTTGGGTTGAGGCGCGGCCAGGTTGAGAGCTGGCATCGGTGAATACGCCCCTCAGAGCCCGCCAGATTACAAAGCTGAAGAATAGTCCGGGCACCAACTGTACTTGCGTAACACCCTGCCACGGGAAGTTTGTGAGCAAGAAGCCCACGCAAAAAGGAGTTATCGTATCGCTGAGCGTGGCACCTGTCCCGTGAATGGAGAGCGCAGTGGCGCGCCGCTCCGGGAAACGGTTTGACAACGACGCGGCAGCGGCCGGATGCCACAAAGCGGTGCCTAACCCGATCAGTCCCGACCCGAGCAACGCCCAGACGAAAATAGAAGATCCCAAGAGAAAATAGGCAAAGCCCATCGATACGAGTGACAGCGCAAGGATTGTTGCGCGGTGCCGCACCCTTGAGTCCGCAAACATCCCGAGGGGCATCTGTGCCACTCCCATAACCAACTGCTGGGCCGAGGTTAAAGCCCCGACTTCCACATTGCTCAGACCCAAGCCCGACTTGATCGAAGGCAAAAGCACCGGAAAGAACTGCTGGAACCAGTGAATGATGAAGTGCCCGCCTGTGAGAGCGCCCAAAAGCCACAGGCGCTCCGCGCCGAGCGCGCGGATCGATGTCAAAAAATTTCGAGACGTAGCCATGATCTCAACACTAACGAAAATGTTATTTTGCGCTTGTTTTCTTGGTCGCTACCGAAAAAGCAAGTTGAAACTGGATTTTGGGTGCGTCTCACAAGTACGTGAAAACTCCCCTGTCATTCTGAGGCGAAGCCGAAGAATCTCAAATGACAAACCGGCTGAATTAGTAATGACGTTTAGGGGTGTGGAGATTAGCAGATTGTTTCAGACGTTATGCAAGCCCCGAACTGGGCTCCCCCCTGATTACGGTCGAAACACAGCAAAGACCTTATCAGAATTCGAAATCCACGACTCCAGGAACTCCGCTTCGTCCGGCCTCCGTTTAAGCTCTGCCATAGCTCCCGCCAGGCAGAACCAGTTCAGAAGCTCGTGGTGGCCGCGGTCTTCCGCTTCTTCAAGGTTCGTGTTGCGCCACGTCTCCCAATCGCCCGCGCGCAGCGCTTCAAAGTACCGCGTGTCCGACTCTATGTCAGGGTACATGCGGCCATGCTTGGCAGTCAAAAAGGAGTGCGACCAACTGGAGGAGGCGATGAGAGCGACTTTCCATGGACTGCGCGCGAACGCGCGAGCCGTTGCGGCGCCAATTTGAAAACAGCGCCAAGGCTGCGGGCCGGGCGGGTCTTCATCACCGCGGTCGAGGCTCGTTCCTTTCGAGGGCGTCGGGGGAATTCCTTGGCTGCCGACGAGGTGACGTCCGTAGCTGTTGACCGTGAACGGCACCACGGGGTAGGGAAGCCCGGCTCGGTCCCAGTCGAGGTAGAGCACTGAGTTGACAAATGCGTGTCCTAAACCCGTGTGGAGAGGCCTGTACGCATACGCGACGTCAAAGCCCTCGTTGAGGAGGGTTGAGGCGAGATGCTTGCCGCCTTTTCGATGTCCCTCGATCGCGAAGCGCTTGTCTTTTGGCTCGTTCCAGGAGTTCACCCCGCGCTCGTTATGTAGCCACGGTTGTACCTCGGCTGAATCGTACGCGAGGATGGAAAAAGCCGGAACGCAGTCTTCGCGGTAATTCTCATATTGATCGTCGCCCCAGATGACGCAGAAATCGGGCTGGAATTGATCGAGCGCGCGGCGCGCGCGGCGAAAGCCCTCGATCATCGCCCGGCGATGTTCGTCGGAATGCGCCTGTCCTTCATCCGTTCCCCATTGCCGGCGCATAGGTTCCGGCCAATTGTCGATAGAGCGCAATCGTTCGGGCAACGCGGGGTCTGCCAAGCACATCTTGATGCGACGGGTTAGGTTTCCCTGGACCGAGAGGCCGGGATAATGGGTAATGCCAAGCCCTAGGATCTCTCCCATGGATTTCCTCCTCGCGGGTGTGAAGATCAACGCCAGGCGGCGTCGGATGGTATCACGTTCTTGCCGAAGCGCCGCTCGGGCGGAGCCGCCAGCCAGGGCTGAATCTTCTCGAAGTAAAGTTTGAAATGCGGTGTGTTCCGGTGTGCCTCTAGCGCCGCCGCGTCCCGGTAAATTTCATAGAAATAGAAACGGTTTGGATCGTCGCGGTCCTGGATCACATCGAAGCGCAGGCAGCCGGGTTCGTCCTTCTCCGAATGCTCCGCGTCGTAGCGGACAACCTCCAAAAACTCCGAGACGTGCTCGGGCTTTACCTGGATCGTGACGTGCAAAACGACCATCAATGCACCCCCTGCTATCCTGAGTCCTCGTGGTGAGTATCCAATAACGGGGTATTATGTCAACTTGGTAAGAGAGACGATTAAATCCTCGAAATGAATGACTGCTCCAGTGATTATGGTATATTGCCGGAAGCCTATTTTGCGGAGAGATGTTGCTCGCTTCATTTACTTTGCGTCACGAGGTTGAGTCATGACGGCGGATTCAAACGCGTTTGCCACTATCCCCGAGGGACTGAAGACGACGGCCGCGGCTGCCGCATTCGTGGAAAAGGCCGGCTGGGATGATATCCCGCCGGAAGCGATTCGGATCGG
>JBOHVR010000563.1:0-2779 GCA_050735755.1 Binatia bacterium | reverse complement strand
AAGTCAGACTTTCTCAATATGATGGCGCATGAGTTGCGCACTCCTCTGAACGTGATAATTGGCAACACTCAGCTTTTACAGGACGGCTATTATGGTACTGTGAGCGAAGCAATCAGGAAGGGCCTGGAGACCAGCGGAAAGAACGCGCATAGTCTGGTTAAGCTTATTAATGAAATACTTGACCTGGCACGGCTGGAGGCGAGGAGGGTCCCGCTCCGTACTGAGCCGATTTCTCTTGGGGAATTCATGGATGAGCTCGAGTCTTTCTGCAGTCCCTTGGTGGGGGAAAAAGCTGTTCGGTTAAGTTTTGAGACGGAGGACAGCTGTCTGGAGCTTAGAAGTGATGGGGCCAAGATCAAGGCAATCCTACAAAATCTGATTGCCAACGCTGTCAAGTATACCGATCAGGGAGAAATCCGGATTGTCGCCCGCATGGAGGCCGAACGCGACTTTATTTCCTTTTCAGTGCGAGACACCGGAATTGGTATCAAGAGCGAGGATCTGCAGCGTGTCTTCGAGCCGTTTCATATGGTCGAGGGATTGGATCGTGACAAGTACCCCGGGAGCGGTCTGGGACTTAGTCTTGTGCAGCGCCTGGTACAGGTCCTCCAAGGCGAAATTAAAGTCGAGAGCGAACCAGGCAAAGGATCTAACTTTACTGTGTTCCTACCACGGATCCATCCGGAGAGTGCTTGAACGGCGTTCAGTGGCGGATACCGCGTCGGCTTGCGTCGATCCAGGCGATGGTCCCGCGGTTTCTTCGTTTCATGAAGAACCACGCGGGGTGAGCCTGCGCGCATCTATATCAAGACCACGCGTAGCAATTGGATCGCCACGCCTTCCTGGCGATTCGCGAATCTCAACAGAAGGAATCCAATAATTGCTTTTAAAGAACCTGGGGAGCAGGGCCCTGCGACACCATTGCGCCCTTGGCCGATGAGCGGGTCGTCATCAAGCACCGTGATAACGCCTTCATCAAAACGTGTCCCGATACGGTCCTCAAGGCAAAGGGATCGGAGGTCCGCCGTCATTTCGGTCCGCCGCGTCGTCGGAGGGAGTGGCTGCATCCTGATCGGAGCGAGCGCGGAAAAAAGTGATTTTTAAGGCGAGTTCGTTTTCCCCTTTCGAACTTAGCGCAAGATCACTGAGCACGTCTCTGCGATTCCTTCCTTGACACAACTTTTGTTTGTGGATTAAGAAGCCACAACAGGAGGGCTTCTATGGTTAAGAGAATCGGGAGCTTCATGACTCTCATGATTGGCCTTGCTTCTGCCGGAGCCGGTTTGGCGCAAGACCAATTCTACAAGGACAAGACGGTCCGTATTGTGGTCGGGTTTGCCGCGGGAGGAGGCTTCGATAGCTATTCACGCATAATTGCAAGACATATCGGCAAGCATATTGCGGGTAATCCAAGTTTTGTCGTGGAGAACATGACGGGTGCCGGCAGTTTAATTGCCGCGAATCATGTTTTCAAAGTGGCGAAACCCGACGGCCTGACGATTGGCCATTTTATCGGCGGCTTATTCCTTGGGCAGGTGCTCGGGCAGAGGGGCATTGAGTTTGACGCGAGGAAGTTCGAATACATCGGCGCGCCGGTAACAGACCACGTGGCTTGCGCCTTGACCAAGGCAAGCGGAATCACGAGCGCCGAACAGTGGCTTGCTGCGAAGACTCCCGTCAAAATGGGCGGAGTGGCTCCGGGCGCTTCCACGCCGGACAACGGTACTAGAATCTTGAAGGTTGCCCTCGGTCTGCCGCTTCAGGTTGTCACGGGTTACAAGGGCACCTCTCAGATCCGGCTTGCGGCGGAGAGCGGCGAACTGGCCGGGGGTTGTTGGGGCTGGGATTCCATTTCTTCGACGTGGCGCAAGGGGCTAGATTCGGGGGAAGTCAACGTGGTCCTGCAAGCAGCCAGAAAGCCGCATCCGGATCTGGCCAAAGTTCCTTTGGCAATCAACCTCGCTAAAAGCGAGGAAGCGCGCCAGCTGATCGATATTGGCATCCACGGCGACAGCGAAATTGTCCGCACGTACACGCTCCCGCCGGGGACGCCCAAAGATCGCGTGCAACTGTTACGTAGGGCCTTTTTTGAGACGCTCAAAGATCCGGAATTTCTTGCGGATGCCAAAAAAGCCAATCTCGGAGTTAATCCCGTGCCGGGAGAGGAGGTTGAAAAGATCATCGGAGGTCTTTTCAAACTCGATCCCGGGCTGGTCGCAAAGCTGAAAGATATCCTTTACAACTGAACGTCGAAGGGCTTGCTGGATTCGGCGGTCAATTAGAAGGCGAGCACGCTTGGGTTAGAGACGACTATGTTTGAGCTGGTGCAGGCGTTCGTCGCGGGTTTCTACCAAGTTCTTACACCGACTACCTTTGGCGTCATGCTTGTAGGGATAGCTGTAGGTTTCGTAGTCGGGATTCTGCCGGGCCTGGGAGGACCAACGACCTTAGCCTTAATGCTGCCTTTTATCTTCAAAATGAGCGCGGTGGAGGCATTCGCCTTCTTGTTGGGGATGTCGGCCGTCACCGCCACGACAGGCGATATCACTTCCATCTTGTTCGGCGTGCCAGGGGAACCGACCACAGCCTCCACCGTTGTTGACGGACATCCCATGGCGAAGAAAGGGGAGGCAGGTCGCGCCCTCGGCGCAGCCTTGATGAGTTCTTTGGTAGGCGCCATTTTCGGCGCCTTTTTTTTGGCCGCGGCTGTTCCGATTGTTCGCCCGCTTGTGCTCACCTTCGGCTCGCCGGAGTTCTTTATGATCGCTCTCTTGGGCGT
>JBOHVR010000562.1:0-3616 GCA_050735755.1 Binatia bacterium | reverse complement strand
CTCTTCGTATTTCTCAGCTTACTTGGGGTGGAATAATCTCAATGAGAACCGCCTCGGGATCGGCTCCGTACCGCCAAGGCAACCCCACACTTCCCAACCCGCGCGAGACGATCAGCATTGAAGAGCCGTAAAGATAGGCTCCTTCGTCAAGGCAAAACTGGCTGTGCCGCACTAACGGCGGACCGTTTGGTAAACGAATCTGACCACCATGCGTGTGGCCCGAAAGCGTAAGCGGAGTGCCGCCCGCTGCGGCTTCATAAAAGAAATCCGGGTGATGCGCCAGAAGGAGATGGGGAGGTCCGTGCTCCGCTACCAACCGGCTCCAATCAGGCCTTCCGAAGATGCGGTCATCGAGGCCGCCGAGCACAAATTTCCCCTGACCGTTGGCGATAACCACGGACTCGTTACAGAGAGTGGAAATTCCGATCGAGCGCAGCGCCTCCCGAATGTCTTTCGGATCACCGCCAAAATAGTCATGATTCCCGAGGCAAAACCAAGCACCTAGCGGGGCCTGGGAGAGTGGAGCCAATGCGGGGAGAAATCCGTCGAGGTCAGTTGCCTTTCCGGTCACGACGTCGCCCGCGATGGCTACCAGGTCAGGATGTACTTTCATCAACAAGCTGACAATCTCCGCCAAGACTGCCGGCTTGAGAAAAACGCCGGTATGAATGTCTGACAACAGTAAAACTTGCAAGCGGCCGGTATTGCTTGGCCAACCAGGCGGAGAAACCGAAATCTCAGCTAGTGAGAATCGCCGAGGCAGAAGCCAGCTGTACGGATTCCAAACTCCGAGCACGTGCGGGTACAAGAACCGTGATGCGACAAAATCGATGCGTCGTTCGAGGACTTTAACCAAGCCTCTGTTCGGATCTAGCCAGCGCCGCTCCTCTCCCGTCATGCGACGTGGTGGCCATAGTTTGCGCCTCCGTAAAATCATAACAATAGACCCGCTCCTATCCTCGTCGTCGTAAAGAGGATAAGAGTACCCCCTCATCTTCACGGCAGCAATTGCAGGTCATCAGGTCACCCACTCGCGAGCGATCAACACAACGAACACTGCTGTAAGGAAACATTGTGAGGCTCGATACGGTCTAGGACCCCGGGGTGGCCCCTCTGGGATCTTATATCGTTAAATCAACACCTTGCGCAGTTGCGACGGGTCTGGCCCGATAAAGCGTCGACGGCGCTTGGAGTTGGATTGACATCATAACACCTGAGCTAACTCCGGAAGCCTTCCTCTATCCTAGGGAAGTCGGCTACGCAGCGGCAAAATCAGGTGCGTCATGGCAGCATCAATTGGCCGGAGCGGAGGGTAAGATGGCAAAGGCGCTGCCGTCGCGATCGGCGAACTAAACTTCCCGCGCACCATCCTGGTAAGTCACCACAATAGTGCCGATCTGACCCCGGTGCAAAAGCAAAGGCTGACCGCTCTCGAAATGCTTCGTACGGACATCTTCCAGCAACGCAACTACGTCATGCGTTCTGAATTCGCTGTTCGTCGTTTAAGGTATATGGCAAGTGATCAACTGGGAAAATCAAGACCGGCTTGACAACCCTCGCCTTGTCTCTTTCGGTCCTTTTTACTTCTTAATTTTTACTTTTTGACTTCTCTTTGCGGCGCACCACGAAAGCATTTCGATCTGCGGCATCGTCTCGACCGTGGATCCCGCCCGTGAGACTCCGCTTTCCGCCTCCTTCAGCGGTTCGTCCAACGCAAGCAGCACGGAGATGGCAAGCATCGCCGTGCGGCCGACCCCGCCCGCGCAATGAATCAGAACAACTTCCCCTGACTGCAACCGATTCGCGACATCGTTCGCAAGCGCCCAGAAGCCATCCCGGTCTTCGGGCACGCCGCCTTCAGGAATTTCGAAGGGCAGCACGGAGCAGGGAACGTTTCCCACTTCCAGGGCTTCTGCGTATGCGGAGGATTTCAGGCGAATTTCGTCTTGTTCCGCTAGACAGACGATCGCGCCGACCGCTTCGCTCTTCGCCTGTTGCCAAGCCCGCTCGATCGCTTCAAAGCGGCCCGGCATGCTGTGCAGCAACAGTTTTCCCGGGACGCGCGCCGGAAGATCAACATGACGAAACATCTCAGTCGCTCTGGTATGCAAATAACCGATCCTCTTCCGAAATACTGCACGCTACGTGAATACTTCAAAAAAAGGAATCAAAGAGTGGTTGCACCTCGACTCTCAAGGAATGCTTTCATCCGGTGCCTCAACCAAGGCTCCGCAAAGTCACATGCTAACCGCAACCAACGAATAGGTAAAGTAGCACGACATGAGCGGCAATCCGGTTAGAGGCTAAGCAATTTCTTGCCCGCTGCAATTGAAGCCCGAGAGCCGGCACATGCTGGTTTTGGCAGCCTTGACTTCACGTCGGCATCGACTATATTACGCCGTGCCTAAAATGCAGAACCGCAAGGTTGATGCGTCAGGCATAGTAAATGTCAGCGCGAAATTCCTCATTCAATAAGAAACGCAAGCAAAAGAAAATTACCCGACCTGTAGTCACAAACCTGAGGAAAAAGATTTTGGCCAAGTCATTATAACAAAAGGAATTCTGAATATGAGAAAATTTCTTTTCGCCGTATTGCTTTTGTCCATGTGGAGTCCGAGTCTCCACGCGCAGGCTGATTTTTATAAAGGTAAGACGATCCGAGTGGTGATAGGATACTCCGCCGGAGGCACCAACGATTTGTGGGCCCGTGCTATCGCCCGCTTTTGGAGCAAGTACATTCCGGGAAACCCCGATATCATCGTGCAAAATATGCCGGGCGCCGGCACGATGATCGCTGCCAATTACATTTATGGCGTTGGAAAATCGGACGGCCTTACTCTCGGGTTAATCGCCCCCGCGCTATTTTTCAATCAGATTGGCGGCCAAAAAGAAGTCAGGTTTGACTGGGCAAAGTTTGCGTGGATCGGGTCGCCGGAGGAAACCAGCGAAATGCTATCCATGCGCTCCGAGAGCCCTTTCAAAACTTTGGATGATATTCGCAAGGCGACGGTTCCGCCCAAATGCGGCACCACCGGAGCCGGCACCCCTGGCCATTACTTTCCCAGACTCCTGGAAGAGGTTCTGGGACTAAAGTTTAACCTCATTACGGGTTATCCCGGAGCTGCCGATATCGACCTTGCCATCGAGAAGGGAGAAGTCCAATGCCGTGCCGGCACAACCAGCGCCTTTTTCGGCCGGGAACCAGGCCGCACCTGGGCTAAGACCGGATTTGTCCGCATACTTGTAATCGGCGGATCAAAGCAGGACCCGCGGGCGCCCGACGTGCCAACGATATGGGAGCTGATGGAAAGACATAAAACACCGGACTTTGGCAAACGCCTCGCCACGGTTCTGCTCTCGCCCGGTTCATTTGGCCGGCCCATCGTGGGCGGCCCGGGGATTCCCGCGGATAGGGTCAAAATGCTCCGCGCCGGTTTTTTGAAGGCGATGAACGATCCCGAGCTTTTGGCCGAGGCGGAAAAGCGCGGCTGGGAACCGGATCCCGTGGGCGGCGAGAAGCTTGAGGCTTTAGCGCGCGAGGTGGTCACGCAACCACCCGAGGTCATCGCGCGAATGAATGTGGTGTTAGGAAAATGAAATTGCCCCGGGAGGACAC
>JBOHVR010000561.1:0-4407 GCA_050735755.1 Binatia bacterium | reverse complement strand
GTTCAGTCCATGCACGAGCGCAAAGCTGTGATGGCGGAGTTGTCGGACGGCTTCATCGCTTTGCCCGGCGGCATCGGCACCATGGAGGAATTCTTTGAAGTCCTTAGCTGGGCCCAGCTCGGCATTCATGAAAAACCCTGCGGTCTGTTAAACGTGCGTGACTACTATCAGCACATTGTGGAATTTCTTGATCACGCGGTAGACCAGGGTTTTCTCAAACCGCAGCACCGCTCCTTGCTCATTGTGGAAGCGGAATCACAAATCATGCTTGACCGCTTCGAACAATTCGCCGCGCCCCGCGTTACCCAATGGTTTGACCGCAGCAAAATCTAACGACCATCCCAAAGTGAGAGAGCTAAAGGAGAGCAATCGCTTTTGTCGCCGACCTGCGGGGCGTCCGCGACGAGTTGCGTCCGGATCCTGCCACTACGCCCACAGGTGGCGGAACTGAACGGCAACAACTTGCTCGTAAGAAACGGGTTTTGAGAGAAGTCCCACGGCTTGAGCAAAGCTATTCATCTTCGCCACGGTTTCTTCGGCGATGATAGGATCGTAATACGGCAAGTCGCGTTTGATCAGCTCTGCAATCAGCTCGGTCTCGGCGGGCGGGAAGCGGCGCCGCGCCGCCTCAGTGGCGCGCGAGGGATCGGCTCGCAGCGTCTGCTGGGCTTTTCGCACCGCGCGCATGGCAGCAGATACATTTTTTGGATTCGCGGCGATATTTCTATCCGTCGTCAGCAATGCGGGAAACGTGTGATTCCGGGCCGCGGGCGGGCCGTCGCCACGGCGCACATCCAGAACCACGGTGCCGACTTCCCGACGAACCGCAATTTCGGCTCCCATCGCGTTGGCCCAAAACCCATCGATCTTTCCTTCTTCCAGCGCCTTCGCGGCGGTGAGACCGAATGAAACGTTCGCTCCGGTTGCACCCGGAACCGGACCAATGCGTACTCCGTCGCGCTCGGGATTGAGGCCTGCTTCGACGAGAAGGCGCTTGAGACTGAGATCGACGCCGGGAGCGGCGCCGATTCGCAACCCTTTGACGACGCTGAGATCCCCGCGTTGAGCATGGACGTCCGACCGCAGAACCAGCAGCCAATAGGTTCTTTGCGCGAGGGCCATGAGAAGCTTAGCGCCCTGCCATTCGGGAAAGGCAAACAATGCCGAATGCGCCGATCCGGCGACAAAATCGATCGCACCGTCCCGCAGCGCCTCCAGGGTCTTAGGAACAGGAAACAAAAGACTCAATTCAACATCCAGGCCTTCTTCCTTCATGAATCCAAGGTCCACAGCGGCAACCGCTGGAAAATATGAGTTCGAAATCAGGTCAGGGACAGCGATGCTGATGGTCATGCCGGAAAAAGCCTGAATTTACTTTGCGGCTTATTTAAAATCCGGAGCATACCCGCTTAGGCGACGCGTTCGTAGGCAAGCCGTCGTACTTTGTCGAGATTTTTGCCCTCGATGCGAATGAGCCGCGTTGGAGCCGTTCGCCGCGGCGAGTGCAGGTCTCCCTCATTGTACAGGTGGGCCATCCCCGGCTTGAGCGTGTAAGCCCTGACCCAACGGACCTTGCCCGGCTTTTCTTCGCTGGCGGGTTCAACCAACTCCCAATCACTCATTTCCGTCTCGCCCATAGCCTGGCCATAGATCGCCCAGTAGGGCCCGTGGTTATGTGGCTGGGTTTCCCTGGCGCCTTTATAAACGTGAGCAAGGATACAGAAGCCAAGGTCGGGGTCTTCGTACAGAATCTTGCGCTCGGGCATCTTCTCATCCAGATGCGTAGCGACGAAGTCCTCGTCCTTCAGCACATTCTGCAGTAGCACACAAATCTGTTGCCTTCCCCCGGGGCCGGGCTCAGCCTTGAGAATCCGGTGGCATTCATTAGCGAACCACTCAAGCGTATAACTCATGGCTATCCCTCCGTCTGATCACAGCACTCTCTGAGCGCACGGCCATTGAGAGTAGATTCGTGAATCACGGGTCGCGCACGACACCGTGACTCTAGCAAACCGCACATTCCCGGTAGCCGGTCTGTCCAATAATTTGCCGGGACCCTAACCCTATTGTTTATGGAAGTCAATAATGAGGTACTGGGATCGAATCGCTTAACTGGACGGCTCTTATCCCTTCGTCCATCTTACCGATATCGAGCTGCGAACATTGCGGACTTCCGGAATGCCGCGCGCCGCTTTTTCCGCGGCAGCCCTTTGTCGTTCAGTTTCAACTTGGCCTGTGAGATAGACGGTGCTGCCGATAACAGAAACGCTGACCCCTTCTATTGCGCGGATTTGGATCGCCTGCTCGATCTCATGCTCTACCCTCTTGCGTCGCAACTCTATAGGAGAAGGGATATTCACATCCCCGGGAATCGCCCGACCCTGGGCTGCTTGCTCCATTTCATGCTGCGCTTTTTTGCGCCGCAGCTCTGCTGGAGAGGGAATTCGAACTCCACTAGGGATTTTCAGGCTGACAGCCGTGCTTTTCTCAGCAACGCGTCGCTTCTCATTGCCGGTGTGGTCGGGCTGAACAGCGCGCCGTGGTCTCTCTATCGCCCCGGAGCCCTCACTCCCGGCCGGCTTCAATGGCACTTCAGCCGGTAATGCTTCTGTTTCAATCGACTCGTTAGTGAAATTTTCGATGGATTTGTCCGGCAAAGTTTTGCTCTGCGAGCCAGGCAACTCATGGGGTAAAAGATTTTCAACGCGGGGTGGAGCGTGCTCTGGCTGCTGAACCGGAGCAACTGCGGCAGGTTTGCTATCGTAAACATTCCGCATCACCATGAAGCTGACGGAGATACCTGCAGCAAACCCGGCGACCGTCAGAACGACACCGGTTCGCTTTCCTGTCGAGACTGCTGGACGCGAATCGCTGAAGCGAAAGAACTCCGGAAGCGTTTCCTCATCATCGGAGCTCAACCATGACGGTTTGGCGGGCTCTTCCTCTGAGGTCATTCGCGATGACCTGTCAAAAGATTCGCCGGCCCATCCTCGAATATTGATTTTCGCGCCGCAATTTCGGCACGCCACCTCCTCGCGCTCAACGATCCTACCGCATAGTTCGCACTGTGCGGACAGCTGCGAGTCCCCCGCCTTGAGCATGCCATGCTCAACGCAGGACTGATCAGAATCAACATACTCCCGGCGGCAGATGGGACAATATTTCAAAGATTTACCATCCTAAGCTTGGTTCGACTGCAACCGCCCACCGCAAACTCACATTTTCGCAATGTTTCAGGCGCGCACAGCCGTCCTTAACCATATAGCAAAAAAAACCTGTCTCTGCACCCGGCTGCCGTAAAATAATATTGAAGGGCAAGGTCCATGCCACCTCGCGCGCGTCCGGAGTAACTGCTTAATTTCGAAACAGTTCACGATTAAAATGTTTTTTCGAGGAGTCCCCTGGCGTAGGCATTTTCCTACGGTGTGTCGCAAAATTGGAATTTGCAGTTAACACGCGCATACGCCTTGAAAATCTCTCCGCGTTGACACGACAATCCTTGTTATATAGTGTCTCCTCTACGCAACTGGAATATCCCGTCATGGTCTCTTTCAAACGAATCTCAATCTCGCCGGAAAGCCCTTCGTACAAGTGGTGGATGGCAGTAGCCCTTGTGATCGGGTCGACGACCGTGGGGTTCGCGGAGCGCATGGTGGAGATTGCCATTCCCCAGATCATGCTCGCCCTCAGCGTCAGTCTGGACAAAGCGCAGTGGATCCGCACGGGGCCCGCGATCGTCAGAACCATCCTGGGACCTATGGTGGGATGGCTCGCGGGAATCTTCGGCGTGCGCCAGCTCTACATCGTGAGTTTTGTTCTTTACATCATATGCTCCGGATTTGCCGGAGCCTCGTGGAGCCTTGGCGCTCTGATTTTCTTTCTCGCGCTGAAAAACGCCGGCGGCGGCCTGCGACAACCGTTGACGATGTCCATGATGTATCGCGCCTTTCCTCCCCACCAACGGGGCCTCGCCATGGGCTTGTATCAGGGGAGCCACATGCTTGGTCCGCTGGTAGCTCCGCTGGTGGGCGGGTGGCTGGTCGAAACGTTTGGTTGGCGATCGGTTTTTTACGTCAACATCCCCATCAATTTCCTATCTCTTTTGTTCATCATGCTGGTTCTGCCGAAAGAAGCCGAAACTGAGAAGCGAGCATGGCCGATGTCTATCGATTTCGTCGGTCTGGCTACGATGATGCTCTGTCTCAGCGCTCTGCTTTGGGCAATCAACAACGGCACGACATGGGGTTGGAGCTCATCTTATATCATCGGCCTCTTTGCCGTTGCCGCGGTTTCGCTTCTGATCTTTCTATTCACAGAGCTAAAAGTGAAACACCCTATTTTGAACATTAGAGTGTTTAAGAGCGGTCCTTTTACGCTTTCTTTTTTGGCCCGGCTTCTGAACAACGC
>JBOHVR010000560.1:0-7633 GCA_050735755.1 Binatia bacterium | reverse complement strand
CCCTTCACCTGCTCGATCAAATAGTCATTGAGTCGTCCCATCATCGTAAGCCGGTCGTCTGCGGAAACCGCTATCCCCAGGTCGTTCAACGTGAGGCGGAGCAGCTCGGCGAACCGGAGCCGGGGGTTGAAGATAAAAGCGGTATGAACGCTGGATGGGAGACTGTGCATGAGCGTTCGGAGCAGCGTGGTTTTTCCCGTGCCGGCCTCTCCGGTGATGACGATAAACCCCTTGCGCGCTTCGATGCCGTAACGCAAGACCGCAAATACCTCCTGATAGAGCTGGCTGTTATAAAGAAAGCGAGGGTCCGGTGTTACACTAAAGGGCAGCTCGGTAAATCCAAAGTGCTTGTCGTACATAGGACCCGTGTCGCTGTTGAGGTAAATAGTGTCAGTTCCGAAACAGGGTGAAGTATAGGAGGATGAGGAATTCTTCATTCTTCGCGTAAAAAGTTTTCGGAGTCAATATGCCTTTGGATCTAATCGGCGATGCTGCCGGCCATTGCCATGAACCTCACGAAGGTTTGATTAAGTCAGCGAGAATATGCCCATCAAGCGCCGGCCCGGGTCACGGACAGTTCCGGCTATTCGCATCTCATATTGAGGGCAGGCTGGCCTCCAAGCGGCGCTGGCGCGGAGGCGCAGATCGCAACCCGCCGTATGTCGAGCACGTGCTGATTTTTTCTTATTTTCTCGCTTTTGACTTCTCTGCTAAAGCCGAATCACCCCTTCATCCCTGTGAATTTCTATTTTCGTTTGGAAGGGTTGAGAAAGACGCTGGAAGCGTTCCAGAACCTCACGTGCCGTGTTCCCCTCCGCCAAAATGGGACGGCCGGCCTGTCCGCGGGAAAGACCCAATCCAAACTCAATCGGATGGAGCCTTACCTCGCGAAGGTTCTTGCCACTGAAAGATGCGGTAGCGACAGCGCTCTGCCAATGCGGATCGCCTGCCTGTTTCCCTCTGGGATCGGCAGCGCTACGCACCTCGTACAAATCAGCCGGGCTGTTTTCATGACCGAGTCCGTGCGTCACCATGCTCTCGTGAGGCAGCCGCAATACCGTATCGTTTTGAATGATAAAGTTGCCGAGGCTGTACAAGATGGGCTTACCCTTGTAGATCTCAATGCCTCTGTCGAGGTGAGGGCCATGGCCGATAAAAACATCAGCCCCGGCGTCAATCACAGCGTGAGCCAAGTCCTTAACATGGTCTGAAGGCTCGTCTAGTTTTTTGCCGCCTTCATGATTATGCATGGCAAAAACGACCCAATCGGCCATACGGCGGGCTTCGCTGATGCTCTGTAAGTTGCGGTGAACGTCGGACTGGTGCGCCTTGCTGTGCCGCTCAAACGTTCTTCCCAATAGGAACCTTGCCGCAGGATCTTCATTCCCCACACCGAAAGTATTTCTGTCGAGAAAATGAACTGCGTTCTGTGCTTCTTCCGCGCCGAAGCCGTAGTCGCGCGTCCACCATGAGGCCACCCGCTGCTTCCATTCGAATTGCTGGGCGATCCGCTTCAGGGCTTCGAAAGCTGCCTGGTCGACTGTCCACTCGTTGATCCAACGAATGAGGTTGACGCCGGGACGGCCTTTCATGTCCCGCCGTTGCTCTCCGGCGCGGGAGTTAGGCCGCGCTGAAGAAGTGGCGGATATGAGGGCGACCCGGCCTTTGGGCGTGTCCAAATACGCGGGGCTGACCGCCTCGGCATAGTTCTCGCCGGTGCCGGCGTGAACCATTTCCGCTGCATCCAGGTAACGAATATTCGTCAGCACGCCAGTTTCGCCAAAATCGGTGCCATGATTGTTGGCGCAAGCCATCAGGTTGATCCCCATCCACTGCAGGTCTTTAATGAAACGTGGATCACAGCGCATGTACGTCCGTGAGATATACGTCGGCCAGTCTTCATAGTTATGAAAAAGCATCTCGCCATTGATGATGCGGGCGTCGGCGGCATGAAAGAGGTCCCGCAATTGCAAAAATTTTTCTTCTCGGAAGGGCTTTAACGCGCGGCTGATCATCGCGTCGCCCGTCAACGCCATCGTCATATCCCCGCTTATCGATTCGTACGGCATAGCGCCTCCTTGCTTGTTAAGATTTTAATTTTACTTTTTAATTTCTGCTTCCCTTTCTTCCCTAGCGGCTTTAACATAGCCGCATTTCGCCAACAAGCTTCAACCGAATTAATCGTTCGATCGGGTCTCTTGGCCGCGGGCCGAGAGGGGAGCACAGGCTTGACCTTGCGCTAGGGCGCGCCTAGACGGGTGGTCTAAAGTTGTTTTGGAGGACTCTATGGCCGAACCGACGGTTTTTTGTCCGCGATGCAAAACCGAGATTAAACTTACCGAATCGCTTGCCGCGCCGCTGCTGGAATCAGTCCGGCGTGACTATGAGCAACGCCTCTCGCAAAAGGACGCGGACATCGTCAAGCGGGAAAAAACGCTGCACGAGCGCGAGGCGAGGCTGCAAAAGGAAAAAACAGCCCTGGACGAGCAGGTGGCGGCCAAGTTACAGCAGGAGCGCTCCGCCATTGCCGCCGAGGAGGCGAAGAAAGCCCGGCGCGTCCTCGACAATGATCTCAACCAAAAAACGAAGCAATTAGCCGAACTTCACGAAGTGTTGAAACAGCGCGAGGCGAAGCTGGCGGACGCGCAGAAAGCTCAAGCTGAAGTGACGCGCAAGCAACGTGAGTTGGACGACGCCAAACGCGAATTGGAGCTAACGATCGCGCAGCGAGTCCAGGCGGAACTGGATGCTACCCGCGCGCAAGCCAGAAAGGATGCCGAAGAAGAACTCAAGCTCAAAGTACTGGAGAAAGAGCAGACCATCACTTCCATGCAGAGACAGATCGAGGATCTGAAACGCAGGGCGGAACAGGGATCTCAGCAGCTCCAAGGAGAGGTTCAGGAACTGGAGATCGAAGCCGTGTTGGGCGCCAGGTTCCCGCGCGATACCATTCTCCCGGTGCCGAAAGGCGAATACGGCGGCGACGTGTTGCACCGGGTCATGAGCCCGCTCGGCCGGCCCTGCGGGACGATACTTTGGGAATCGAAAAGAACCAAGAATTGGAGCGATGGCTGGCTTCCGAAGTTACGCGAGGACCAGCGCGCCGCAAAGGCGGAGATCGCGGTCCTCGTCAGCCAGATCCTTCCCAAGGAGGTTGAGACGTTCGAGCTAATCGATGGAGTCTGGGTGGCGCATCCGCGCGTCCTGTTCCCCGTTGCGGTGACCCTTCGCAACACTCTGATCGAAGTCGCTTCAGCGCGACAGGCCTCCGAGGGCCAACAAACCAAGATGGAAATGGTCTATCAATATCTGACGGGCCCGCGCTTTCGCCAGCGAATTCAAGCCATTGTTGAAGCGTTCTCCTCGATGCGCGAGGACCTCGATAGGGAGAAGAAGGCGCTCACGAAGCAGTGGGCCAAGCGCGAGGAGCAGATCGACCGCGTCATGCAGGCGACCGTGGGAATGTACGGCGACTTGCAGGGCATCGCTGGCAGAACGCTGCAAGAGATCGAAGGGCTGGAGTTCCAAGGATTGCTTGACTTCAATGATGAAGGAGGGCGGACCGGCTAAGCGTCATTCCGGCGGAGGAACCTCGTTCATCCTAGACAACGGTCAGGGCGAACGGCATAATTACGGGAAATCAAAAACTCCGTATCACGCCAATCAATAACTCTCTTTATCTAGCGCGCGCTGGAATGGTATTCGACGCGCCGCTCGACGAAGGCGATCGCCGCGGAGACCGCAAAGGCGAACATAAAAACGATGATGACGAGGGCCCGCTGGCGGCGTTCTGCGATTTCACATAAAAAAGTGCATATGATCCTGACTGTATCAACTTTTCTCTTCGGCCTTGTGCTTGGCCTGACCCGGATCGGCTGGTCCGGCGCACCACCTGTTGCCAATGCCTCAGAAGAGTTTTTCCATCCGCAAGCCGATCAAACGGATCGCTTTCCCCCGGGGATTTTCCCGCGCATCGAAGAAGGGGAGCAGAAGCGCCAGGGCCTGCTGTTTGAGGAGCTGAAACGCCTGTCCATCGTTATCGAGCGTGATTCCGTTCTTCACGCTGCGAGAGCGATTCTTGGTTTCAAAATCGGAGAAGCGCACGGTCAGAGTTATCGTGCGAAACCCCGCGAACTCTTTTTTGCGGAGCTTGGTCATGAGGCGCCCCGCCATGCCGTAGAGCCGCTCGGTAACGAGCGCGGGGCTTCGGGTGTCCTGCTCGAACGTTTCCTGCTCGCCGATTGATTTTCGTGTCCATTCGTTCGTAACCGGCGAATCGTCGATGCCGCGGGCCTTCTCGAACAGGCGCCCACCCCACTTGCCAAACCATTCCCTCAGCCGGGCCTCAGGAACTTCGCGCAATTCTTTCACGGCACGGATGTTCCGCTCGTGGAGGAAATCTTCGCCCTTGGGGCCGATGCCGGGAATCACTCGGATGGGGAGGGGGTCGAGAAACTCCTGAACCATCTCCGGCGGCACCACCGTCAGTCCGTCTGGCTTGTGATGGTCGGAGGCGATCTTGGCGACAAGCTTGTTCGGGCCGATACCGATAGAACACCCGAGGCCCTCCTTCTCCCGGATTTCGGCTTTGAGCGCCGTCATGCGCTCCGTGGCAGCTGCGAAATCCCCGGCCGAGGAAATGTCGAGATAAGCTTCATCGATGCTGGCCTCTTCAGAAGCATCCGCGGCGCGTTCCACAATCTGCATGATGCGGGTTGAAACCTCTCCGTACAGCCGGAAGTTCGTAGGGACGAACACGGTCGCGGCTTCGCCCCGCTTGCGCGCCGCTTCCGCCAGGCGCCAGGCGCGGGAAATCGGCAGGGCCGAGTGAATGCCGAACTTCCGCGCCATGTAGTTGGCGGTTGTCGCGACGCCGCGGCCGCGGCCTTCCTTCGGGTCGGCGCCGACGACTACCGGGCGGTCCCGCAACGCAGGGTTATAGCGCTCCTCTACCGCCGCATAGAACGCGTCCATGTCGACGTGCACGATGATCCGCATTGAGATCACGACGGGAGAAATGGAGCGTGGGAGTGGTGGAGTGATGGGCTCACCATCCCGGTGCTCCAATGATCCCCGTGCTTCTGTCTCGCGGCTGCCGGCTCCTTCATTTTTCCTGGTTAAGCCATGATCTCGCGAGGGTCGGATTTCATAGGTACCGAGTTAAGGCACACGTTTCGTTGTCCCGCTTCGTACCGCACTTGTCGATCGGCGGGCGATTGTGACGCTCGGTAGATTCAAAACTCTCGATCCTGGCACAAGCGGCGATTGCCCATAGTTTGCTCTTCACGGAGAGCCGTTTATCACGTTTTCGTCATTACGAAAACATAGGCAAGACAGGCAAGCGCCCCACTCCCCCTCCTCGCGTTCGCGCCGGGTTTGAGGTAAAAGAAGATTGTTGTTCTTTTTGAAAACGTCACAACGCGTCGCTGCTTTCCGGTTTCTTGCTCCGCGATTCACCAGGAACTTGAAACTCGAAAATACGAAATGACAAATCATCGGAGGGATTATGGCAGAAGAAACACCGGAGCAAAAAATTGCTCGCCTCGAATCTGAGAACAGAAGGCTACAGGAACAGATGCAGCAACGAAACCCGGGGCAATTGCGCCTCAAGGTGAGCGAAAAAGGCGGCCTCTCCGTGTACGGTCTCGGCAGATTCCCGGTGACTCTTTACAAAGAGCAGTGGATCAGGCTTCTCGATCAGGCCGACGAGATCAGATCATTCCTCAAAGAGAACGATCAATTGTTGAAGGCTAAACAATAGGGAAACTAGCCTAGCGGGGTGTCTTAGAAATCCGTTAACTACGTAATGTCACCTTTGGAAGCCTGAGAAATCTTCGTGAAACAGTGCCAGATTTATTAAACGAACTTTAGAGAAGGAGACCCCAGTCAAGCTATCTTCGGGGCCGACGGCTGCGTTTCCTGCGACGGCATGAAATCGCTATAGCGCTGGCTCGTACGCGGTGCATGCGGCCAAGCGGCTACTGAAAATTGATGACGGCTTTCACTACCTGGTAGCTGGCCATCGCTTGTAACGCGTCGTTCACTTGATCCAGCGTATAGCTTGCGGTGATCATTTCCTCGAAGGGGAAGGTTTTCCTGCGCGATCCCAGGAACTCGATCGCCTGCAACCAGTGGCGCGGCTCGCCGGACCTGATCGTATGGAAAATCATCTCTTGCGGCAGGCTTCTAACAGCCAGATTGGCGTTTCCGCCGGCGCCGATGCTCACGAACCGGCCTCCGTCGCGCAGTAACGTGAGGCCTTCGGGGACCGCCAGGTTATTTGCGACCTGAATCACCACGTCCGCCCCGCGCCCGTCGGTATGATCATGCACCCATTTCCGGCGCTCGTTTGGATCGGTGATCTCCTCCAGGTTCAGCACCACGTCCGCGCCCATGCGCTTGGTTACCTTCAAGCGTGCGTCCGGCGCGCCAATAACCAACACCTGCTTCGCTCCGTGGTCTCTCGCGACCGCCGTAGCGAAGTTGCCGAGGGGCCCGCTGCCCTGGATCAGGACGGTCTCATGGCTTTTAATGGCGCCGAGCCGGTCGAAACCATGCATGACCGTCCGGTAGGCGCAGGCAGCGGCCGCAGCCGAGGCGGAGGAGACCTCGTCGGGCACTTTGATGATCAGACAGGGAGGCGGAACGTACATGTATTCAGCGCAGCTACCCAAAAGGTATGGGTACTGATCGCTCCGGTTGTGCCCCCATGAGGCGCGACCGGGACAGATGCAGGGTTGGAGGGCGACGCTGCAATAGTAACAAGAGCCGCAGGCGACGTAGCTCCACACGATGCGGTCGTCTCGTTTGACGGGATTTCCCAAAATATCGCTTCGCTCGCCGTTGATCTCTTCAACGTAACCGCAAGGCTCATGGCCGGTGATGATGGGCAGGCTGTCCTCGTCAACCAGCGGGCCATGCCAGCGGTGCACATCAGTGCCACAGAGCGTCGAGGCCTCTATCCGGACCAGCAGGGCGCTGGGCTCGAGGTCAGGAATGGGAACCCGCTGTACTTCCAGTGGTTGATTGTGAGCCGTGATCACGGCGGCGCGACAGTCCTTCATAGGTAGATCCTCCGGACGATTAGGACTGATGGGTATCGCTGCACTCAACCCATCCTACGCACTCTCTCTGCCTTCGACTGGCATTGTTACTTTTTACTTTCCTACAGCGGCAGCTTGTAGAAACGCTCCGCGTTGCGGTAGAGCAGGGCGGTTTTGTCGTCACCGCTAATTTCGCCGCTCTCCATCAGCTCGCCGATGTCGTGTTTGCAGCTTTCGTTAGTGACTTCGTGCGGGAAGTCGGAAGAGTACAGAAAGGGCCGATTGCCGACGACCTTGATGGCGAAAGGCATGGTCAACTCCTCGGTCTCGACGCCGAGGAAGAAGCGGTCTTGTTGTATTTGCTTAATGATGTATTCGGTCGGATTTTCGCCCTCGCGCACTCCGAACTCATCGGCAGGAATATATTGAAAATGAGTTTCATGCGAGGCATGGAGCCGCTCGAGCAAAAGCAACAGCCAGGCGACCCCGCCCTCGAGGAATGCAATGCGTACGCGTGGGAAACGGTCGAAAATCCCGTTGTAAACGATGTTCGCGCAATTAATCGTGAGCCCCCAGGGGTGGCCTAGAGC
>JBOHVR010000559.1:0-6585 GCA_050735755.1 Binatia bacterium | reverse complement strand
TCATTACGTGGGGAGTCGCTATCGCGGTCTTCGGCATGCGGATCGTATTCCCGCTCGTAATCGTCGCGATCATTGCGCGGATCGATCCCTTCTCGGCCCTGGTCATGGCCGCTACCGACCCGGAACGCTACTCGCGCGTCCTTGCCACCGCCCACGTGTCCGTCTCGGCATTCGGGGGCGCGTTTCTCGCGATGGTCGGCCTCAAGCACTTTTTCGACCATGAAAAAGACGTGCACTGGATCGCCGTTATCGAACGGCCCCTCGCGCGCCTCGGGCGGATCGAGGCGGTGGAATTGGGGCTGGTGTTGTTACTGCTCTACCTGGTTTCCACCTGGCTTCCCGGGCACGAGCAGCGGAAATTCCTCGTCGTTGGGATCTTCGGGCTCGTGACCTACATTGCGGTGGACGGGATCTCGGCGGTGCTCACCGTGGAGTCCGCCGTCACCGGAGAAGTGACGCGATCCGGCGCCGCGGCGTTCCTCTACCTCGAAGTGCTCGACGCAAGCTTCAGCTTCGATGGCGTGATCGGGGCGTTTGCGCTCTCGACCAACCTTTTTATCATTGCCATCGGCCTCGGCGTGGGCGCTATGTTCGTCCGGAGCCTGACGATCATGTTGGTGGAGCACGAGACGCTCGCCTCGTACCGGTACCTGGAGCACGGCGCGTTCTATGCCATCATCGCCCTGGCGGTGACTATGTTCCTGAACACGGTCACGCACATCCCCGAGGTGGTAACAGGGATGATTGGAGCGGGATTCATCGTCACCGCCTTCCTGGATTCGATACGCTACAACCGCCGCGCGCGGCGCCTAGGCCGGTTGCATAACCGATAGACGCCTTGAACCAGAGCTAGCGGGGCGGCAAAGGCTTGTTGCCGTTAATGGTTTTGAAGAGTTCAATTGTCTCCGCATCACGCGGCACCGACCTTATTATTTCTTCCTGGGTTTCCGGCATCAGCGGACTCGGATCGTCTCCGGTCAGCTTCTTGAATTCCTTTTGGAACCCAGGGTCTTGAAGGGTTTTCTTCATTGCTTCCCGCAGAATTTGCACTTGCTCTTTGGGCGTACCAGGGGGAAGGAGGTAGGGCGTTCCCACGCTTCTCGTGGCGCGCGTCAAGGCCAGGAACCGCCGCTCCCTCTCTGATTTCACGAAGGTGTCGAGTTCGCGGACATGAGCGAAATTCGGCTCTTTGTCTTCCCGCGGGATTTTCAAGATGGCGACAAAATCGACGTCCCCTTTCTTAAACACATCGGGGTTGCGCCGGACCACCTCGGCGGTATTGTTGCTGCGCGCATCCACCTCTCCCTGCGCCAAGGCCACATCGACTTCTAGCGACGCATAGCCCAAGACAAATTTGGGATCTTTGAGACCGAGAAGCCAAGCAAAAGTCCGACCGTAAGTATACGTAGTATGGCCCATGGTCGTGGCGCCGATTCTAAGCCCGGAATAGGACTGGAGCTTTTCGATGTTACTCAGCCCCAATTCTTTCCGAATCATAAAAGCGTAGTGAAACGCGCTATCTGTCGCTCCGAGCCAATGAAATTTATCGACCTCATACTCGATCCCGGGCTCCCCCAGGACAGCACTGGTGAAGATACCGCTGCTGACATGCCCGATGGTAAGACCGTCCGGGCGCGCGCTGGTAAAAAGGAAGTTGGCTGCCTTGCGGCCTCCGGCGCCCGGCATGAACTCGCTTACGATCTTGGGATTTCCCGGAATGTATTTCTGTAAGAAGGGTATGACTGCTCTCGACCGTATATCTCCCGACCCGCCCGGCTCGCGCCCCTGGATGAGTTTGATGGTTTTACCTTGATAATACGGAGACTGCCCATAAACATGCCCGCTAAATCCCAGGTAGGAAACAGCTCCGAGAACCCCAATCGTTACAAGCGCTCCCGTTTGCATTTCAGCCTCCTGCCGCTAAATTTGCCGATCTAATATAATGTTGCCGGGAAATTATCAAGCACTTGCTTTGGAGCGGCCCAGCCCGGCGAGCTAGGTGGAGCGAGGGTATTCGGTTTGCCTCAACGCCCGGTGATCTCCGTTGGGTAGCCACGTTTGACCCAGCCTTGATATCCCTCGCCATCATGAAGATGTTGCGATAGCCACGATACTCGAGGAACGCGGCGCGATCGGCCACTGGACCACGGGTTGATCTTGGGATCAAACGCCTCGATGGCGTCGCGCGCGCTTCTAAAACCTCCCTCAAATCTTCCGCCGACGACATCAACCTTGCTTGCGCGCGCCCGCGGCGAGATTCGGGATCTTAAGGCATGCGGGCGAAAGGGAGTGTTGGGATATGGAAAGTATTGGAGTCCGGAATATCCTCAGAGCCCGTAGAAACGACGCGGATTGTCGTCCAAGATCTTGCGCGCGACGGACGCGGAGATTTCCTCCTTCTCGCCGCGCTGCTCGATAATGTCCAGGGCGTGAATCTCTGCGGACTGGTCCGCATGGCTATAGTCAGTGCCGATCATCAGGCTATCTTCGGTCCCGTATTTTAGGATGTAAGGAAGGTCGTCCGTGGTCTGGCACGCCACATAGAAGCGGTAGCGCCGGAACAAATCTTCCTTGAAGTCTAAAGGAAGAAATGTCCGTCGCAGCTTCTTTGCGACCAGGTCGGTGTAGAGATATGGCACCCAGGAAGCGCCCGTTTCGATAAAGCCTACCCTGAGATTCGGAAACTTGTCCGGAATGCCATGCTCCGCGAGTGAAGTGAACGCCGAGATAGCATTCATTCCTCCTCCCAACCCGGTTCTTTCCGCGGTGGCGGACGCGACTTCCCCGGTCGCATTGTGAATACAAATGGGAAGGTCCAGCCGGCTGGCTTCCTCGTAGACCGGAAAGAAGTACGGATCGCTGGCCGCCCGGTCACCGCATTCGATTCCTTTCTTGAACACTCCACAGGCTCCATGGTCCTTTGTCCAGCGGAGCTCTTCCACGGCCTTGTCAATGTTCAGCAGCGGCAAAACAGCAACCCAGCGGAGCCGTCCGCGACTCTTCTCGGTTGCCGCGGCGATCCACCGATTGTAAGACTTGCACAGCGCCAGGTCGATCTCCGGACGAGCCGTGAAAGCGTGCAGAAAAAGGGTAGGGTACAGGACCTGAACATCCACGCGTAGTTCGTCCAGGTGGCGCACCCGCGCCTCTATGTCCAGAAGCTCCCGGGTCGCCTGGACGGTTCCGGTTCGCTTGTCATCACGCCAGCGCCGCAATCGGATCGTGCCGTCGATGAGCCAGAGGCGGTGAGGCCGTGCGTCGCCCTGAACCGTCGCGGCTCCCGGGTCAAGCGTGATCGGTTTAAAGCGACGCGCCCCATCGTCGAGGTATTCCCAGGTAGCTTCCGTTTCGTCTACGTGCGCATCTACGTCCACCCGAAACATGACTCCTCCTCCCGCGCTCTTCATGGCTGGCGGCGGCTCTCGATTTAAGAGTTCGCCGATTGCGGAAGGCGCAGTAACCTTTGAAACCTTTCAAAGGTCGTTTATTTCAAGGGGATGGACCTGTCAAGGAGAGAAACGTCGCAGCTCTCTCGCCGTGATTTCCCAGCGCAGGACTCGAAGAGGTGAGTCGTTTCTTGGCCCGCTGCGAGTTAATCCAGCCAATCTTCCTCTTTGAGCTTTTTGGGAAGGTAGGTCTTGGTCAGGTACTGAAAGTCCTTGTTGGCGAGCGCGTCCAGCTCATACTTGAGACCGCTCGAGAGCATTCTTTTGATTTCATTCTGCCAGTCCTTTTTTTGAAACCAGCGATACTTGAGGAGCTCGCGTGCACGGGTGACATCTTTGTCGTTGAGCTTGATGCCGACGTTGCGCGGCAGCCCGTAGCGATCGGGATCGGCGCTGGAGAAGCCGATGAATTTAGCCTTGGGAATGGCCATGCGCTGGCTTTCAAATGCGAGATTGATCGATCCCTGCTTCACGACCGAGTAGATATAGTAGCCCCACGGATCATTGTCCACGAGAACATAAACCGGAAGACCGTGTTCTTGATGAAGCCGGCGCGCCAGACGCCTGACCCCGCGGGGTGGCTGGCCGTTGCCGGTAAGCAGGATACAGTTGTACCTGCGCCAGAATTTGTCTTCTGAAAGGCGGTTCCACTGGGTGCCTTTCTCGACGAGGAGAACGAAATCAGCCGTGCATCTGGTGATCTGAATGTATTCCGGCTCGACGATGGAGGGAACGGAATAACCGCCTTTGCCCAGCCGGGTGCAGTCCACCCGGTCCCCGTCGTCGACCAGCGTCAGCGGCCCGACCACCGTGCCGGAATTTTCCGCGCGCACGTGAAGCTCTTCGCGCAGGGCTTCGAGGGTGACTTCGAGATCTTCGATCAGCGGATCCGATTCGTTCTGGCCGTCAAAGGTGTTCTCATGCGAGTTCTTGATCGTGTGCTTGGTGCGGTAATAGATTTCCCGCAGCGAAGTCGTCAGGTTCGCGCGCTGCAACTCGGCCAGGGCATCGGCCACGAGCACCGTCTGCATGAATTTCTTGGCCATGCCGACATTGAAAAACGTGCGCGCCTGTTTTCTCCGGCCCATCTCGATGATGCCGCGCTTCTCGTTGAAATTCACGTTGGCGAGACTGCGCACGGGGATCGAAAGCGCCGGGTCCTGGCTCCGTTGCGCGGCCGTGATGACGACGTCGGCCACGCCGATGAGTTTCTTTTCTACCGCGCCGTTACTTTTTTGCTTTTTTCGCGCCATTTTTTCTTCCTGTCTTTGGGCTACGCTTTTCGCCGCCACCGTTCGAGTCAAACCCCAAACTCATTTGCTTGCTGCTTTCCGATTTCGATCGAGCAGGTTGCCCGCCATTAGCGGCTTTTCCTTTCGACGGTTTCTTCGCCATCGCTCTGCGTTTCGGCTGCGCTCCGGTGGATTCTTCTTCGATCAACTCCTCTTGCTGGGGCAGGACTTCGTCTCGTTCTTCAAGCACCGGCGCGTCGCCTTCCGCGCCCTCGGCCGTGACAATGATCGAATGAGGGAGACCTTCCGGTCCGCCGCCGTCGTGCCCGAGTATTTCATCGATCTTCTCGCCGCCGGTACGTTTCGTGGCGATCTTTTGCAGTTGCTCTTTGAGTTTTTCCTTGGCCAGCTTTCCGCCCTTCAGGCGGTTGCACGCCTCAACGACCTCCTCGATGTAGAGCTCGAAGATATTGCGCCGGCGGAATTCGCTCTTGGCGCGCTCGCGCCGTCTCAAAAAAACGCCGAGCCGTCGCCCGCACTCCTGCAGGGCAAGCTTGATTTCTTTTCGGATCTCGTCGTAGTCGGCGATGGCTTCCTTGGACTCGCTGGTAAACGGCACCCAGACCGATGCCATGTGAACGAAGATCACCATGGGACCGGCGGGCAGAGCGCCTCTGGATTGCGACACGCCGTAGTTCCGCCAGCTGGTGTCGAGCACGGACTTAAACGTCGCGCACGCGGACTGCTGGTAGAGCAGCGGCACCCGGTTGGCGTAGCGAATCACGCTGGCCAATTCGTTGTCGTCGTCATGTTGCTCGCCTTCGGCGAGGGGCACGGCGGGGCGTTCCGCTTTGCCGTTCGCGTGTTCCGGTCCTTTGCCGAAGGCCAAGCCGGCTTCGATCACGAACGGATTGCCGCGGTAAACCGCCGGCGGCCGAGTGACCGCAGTATAGAAATCTCCTTTGATCTGCTTATACAGGCCGTGCAGGATCGCCTTTTCGCCAATGGGTGAGATGCAATTGCTCGGCGGCGCCATGATCCTGGTGGCTTGAATGGCTTTATACAGCGCCTCGGCGGCGGCGCCGTGAATATTCCGCGGGCGCGCCTCGGGCGACAGCTTCGCTGTTTTGCAAATTTCTTGCGCGACGTTGGACGAAACCCTGCTGAAATCGCTCGACAGAAATCCGACGAGCGAATGGCTTCTCGTGTCGTGCAGCATTCTCAGCAGAATGCCGAATTCGATGCCGTAGGGGTGCGGTTTGATCTCGCGCGGCTGCGGCGGCAGCTCGTCGATGGTCCGCGGATATTCTTTGGTCTCGCCCTCCGGCGTGTGGTAGACGAGCTTGACGTGGGGATTGGCAATGGCGGTCTGCTCGAGATACTCGTCCACCGAGGCCCGTCCCCTTTGATAGCGGCCTTCAATCTCGAGCGTCACCTGGGTGCCGCGATGGTTTTCCCACTCGATCTCTTTTTTTTCGAGAATGCGCGGCTCGTTTTTCTTGGTATCGATCTGCACTTCGAAGTAGTGCGCGGGGGCGCGCGCGCCGGTGCGTGAGGTAATCTGCACCGGTTTGCCGGTCGTGAGTTGCGCGTACATGCCGGCGGCCGAGATGCCGATGCCCTGCTGGCCGCGGCTCATGCGCAGCCGATGGAATTTGGAACCGTAAAGCAGTTTGGCGAATATACGCGGAATCTGCTGGCGCACGATGCCGGGGCCATAGTCGATCACCGTGATCCGGAAGCGGTTCGCCTGGCTCGGCGCCGGCGCCGCGCCGCCGTTTGCCGCCACTTCGAGCTTGACGACGACTTCCGGCAAAATGCCCGCTTCCTCGCAGGCGTCAAGCGCGTTGTCCACGGCCTCCTTGACGCAGGTAAGCAACGCCTTGCGCGGACTATCGAAGCCGAGC
>JBOHVR010000558.1:0-11644 GCA_050735755.1 Binatia bacterium | reverse complement strand
ACTCCCGAAGGCAAATGGCTCTGGCCGGGCTTTGGCGACAACAGCCGCGTGCTCAAATGGATGTGTGATCGGGTGGAGGGCAAGGTTGGAGCCAAAAAAACCGCCATTGGCCTTTTGCCGCAGGCAGCGGATCTGGATCTCAACGGTGCCAAGATTCCCAACGAGAACGTCACCGAGCTTCTCCGGGTCGATGAGGCGGCGTGGAAAGCCGAGGTGCCGGAAATCGATCAGTATTTCGCACTGTTTGGTACCCGTCTGCCGCCACGCGTGAAGCAGCAGCTCCGCGGCCTCGCAGAACGGCTGGGATAGTTTTTGGCGCGCGCAGCCGTAGCCGGCTGAGTTTGACCCAACCCGTGTCCGTAGCTCAAATTTCCCCGCTGCCACAAGTTTTAGTGCTTTTTGATATTGACGGCACCCTCGTCGATTGCGGTGGCACGGCGGGAAAATGTTTCGCCGCGGTATTCCGTAGGGTTTTCGGGGTCCGCTGCCCCGCTTTTTCGGTTAAGGAAATTGCCGGTCTCACGGATTCAGCGATTCTATCGCTGATGACGGAACGAGCGCGTCTTACTCACGGTTCGGTTGAAAGGCGGAGCGAGTTGTTCGAGCTTTACTCGCGGGAACTCGCGAAGAAGTTCACCTCCAAACCTCCGCGGTCCCTTCCGGGGGCCGCGCAAGCGGTCCAGCGGCTGCAAAGTCTTCCCGGGTGCGTCCCCGGCTTGCTGACCGGCTCGACGCAGGCCACAGCCAAGCTGAAACTGGAGCGTTCCGGCATTGGATTCAAGCGCTTTGTTTGTGGCGCTTTTGCCGAAGACGGCGAGCGCCGGGAACTTCTTCCTCCCATCGCGCGGGCGCGCTTCGCCCGGCTGTTCGGCTGCAATCCTCAATTGACCATTGTGGTGGGCGACACGCCGCGTGATGTCGAAGCCGCGCACGCCACGGGGTGTGAGTCTATCGGAGTCGCTACTGGCCATTACGATACCGGAGCGCTGATCACTGCGGGCGCTCGCACCGTGCTGCCGGATCTCAGCGATGCCGACTCCTTTTGTCAAGGGATCGCCGACCTTGTCGGCCGTCAAGGCAGACAAGTCTGTCCGCCGTAGCATCCCCGCGCATCGTTTTCTCTTCGTGACGTTGGCTTTGCAGTTGAGTGAATTTTTTTCCTTGCTTTTTATTTTTGTTCGTGTAACTTGCGGCGGACCTGCTTGAGTTCATGATCTGTCGTCGGGAAACAGCAGGCTCACAATCCTGAGTCCATGGCCAACCTCGAAGACAATCTCCGTAAAGTTCCACCGCAGAATCTCGAGGCGGAGTGTTCGGTTCTCGGCGGCGTCATGCTCGACAACGAGGCCATCAACCGGGTTTTGGAGCTTCTCCTGGCCGAGGATTTTTACCGCGAATCGCACCGGAAAATCTTTCGCGCCATGATGGAGCTCACGGACCGAAGCGAGCCTGTGGATCTCGTGACCTTGAGCGATCTACTGAAATCCAAAGGCGATCTCGAGGCGGTTGGGGGAACCGCCTATCTGGCTTCGCTCGCGGATTTAGTTCCGACGGCGGCGAATATCGCCTACTACGCCCGCATCGTAAGGGAAAAATCGATCCTGCGCCGTCTCATCAGCGCCGCGACTGATATCGCAACCCGGGGTTTTGAGGAACAGGCAAATATCGATGAGTTTCTCGACACCGCGGAGAAGATCATTTTTGACATCTCGGAAAAGAGGGTCAAGGCGTCCTTCGTCGCCGTCGGCGACATGATCAAGGACTCTCTCAAGGCCGTAGAAAAACTCTACGAGCGTAAAGAGCTGGTCACCGGCGTTCCGACGGGTTTCAAAGATTTGGACAAACTGACAGCCGGCCTGCAGCCTTCGGATCTGATCATCGTCGCCGGCAGGCCGAGCATGGGCAAAACGGCCTTCTGTCTCAATATTGCCACTTATGCCGCTTTTGCCAACGTGGGGGTAGCGGTCTTCTCGCTGGAAATGGCCAAAGAGCAGCTGGTTTTGCGCATGCTGTGCTCCGAGGCTCGGGTCAATAATGCCAAGGTCCGCGCCGGCTATCTCGGCGAGCGGGACTTTCCCAAACTGGCGAATGCCGCGGCGAGGCTCCATGAGGCCCCCATCTACATTGATGATACGCCCGCCATTTCGATCCTCGAGTTGCGCGCCAAAGCGCGGCGCCTCGTTCGAGATAGAGGCAAGCGAGTCGGCTTGATTATGATCGACTATCTCCAGCTCATGCGAGGCATGGGGACGGCCGCCAACCGCGAACAAGAAATCTCCGAGATCTCGCGCTCGTTGAAGGCTTTAGCCAAGGAGTTGACCGTTCCTGTGATCGGCATCTCGCAGCTCAACCGCCGCGTCGAAGACCGCGGCGACAAACGTCCGATGATGGCCGATCTCCGGGAGTCCGGTGCCATCGAGCAAGATGCCGATGTCATCGCTTTTATCTATCGCGACGAGGTGTACAACCAGAAGTCGCCCGATAAGGGCATTGCCGAAGTCATCGTCGCCAAGCAGCGCAACGGTCCTATCGACACCGTTCGCCTGACGTTCCTAAACGAATTTACCCGCTTCGAAGACCTCTCCGAACGCGCCGACCATGGCTACTATGAGGAAGCGGAAGCCGAAGAGGCGTAGAAGACCAGGGTCGGGAGACAGAAAAGAAGAACCCACTTCCTTGCAAACGCTGGCGTCGCAAGTGACCCAGCGGCTCACATAAAAACCGGCCTTTTTTCTCTGTTCTAATTACCGGCAGCTTGCTGCGTTAAAGGATTTCCCAGGCCTCTTGGGTCTGTCATGGACGTAAGGAGAGGATTGTTTTTACCTTCTCGGTGATGTCTTCAGCATGCAAGAGATCGCTTATGATGGCCGCGGCGTCAGCGCCGGATTGCCAGACTTGCGCCACGTTGGCTTCGGTAATTCCGCCGATCGCGACAATCGGAAGCGAGACAACCCGGCGGATTTCCTGAAGCATCGCTACGCCCCGTGGCGCATAACCGGTTTGTTTCGTTTTAGTACGGAAGATGGGCCCGAAGCCGATGTAATCGGCGCCGTCCTGCTCGGCCGCTTGAGCTTGCGCTAAGTCGTGCGTGGAGACTCCGATCAGCTTGGTGCCCATGAGTTTTCTCGCAGCATGGAACGGCAAGTCCTCCTGCCCGAGATGAACTCCATCGGCCCGGGCGGCCAAAGCGATATCAACGCGGTCGTTGATAACGAGAAAACAGTTATGCGCACGGGTTTGCTCGCGTGCTTCGCGCGCAAGGTCCAGAAAATTCTTTGCGGGCAGATTTTTCACTCGGAGCTGAATAACCGAGACTCCACCTTGGAGCAGTGCCTGAAAGACATGGGTCGGCGAACGGCCTTTGAGTTGTTCGGGATCAACGACGCCGTACAGCGGAGACTGAAAGAAACGCCGAGCAGGAGATGCGGGCGTCCTACTCATGGTCCTTCTTGATGCTGATATGAAGGCCGCTGATCTTCTTGCGCAGGGTATTGCGGTTAATACCGAGAATGTGCGCCGCTTTGATTTGATTGCCGCGCGTTTTCCTGAGTGTGAGTTCGATCAAGGGACGCTCGATGCGCTCAATCACCAGAGAATAAAGATTATCCAGATCGACGTCCTTGGTGCGCTCGAAATAGTCTGCCAGCTTGTAGCGGATGATGTCTTCCAGCGAAAGATTGTCATAATCCGATAGAGTCGTGCCTTGCCGGCTCTGGAAGGTGAAGTCTTTTGGAAACAGAATATGGCCGGGAGAAAGCACGGCGGCCCGGATCAGCGTATTCTCCAGCTCGCGCACGTTTCCGGGCCACGGATGTTCCTCCAAGAGCTTAAGGGCTTCCGGGGAGATTCCCGTGATCTGCGTTCCCATTTCGCGATGGATCTTGTCGATAAAGTAATTGACGAGCAGGGGGATGTCGCTACTGCGCTCCCGCAGCGGGGGCAGAAAAATGGGAATCACCTTCAGGCGGAAGAACAGGTCCTCCCGGAAACGCTTCTCGAGCACGGCTCTCTCCAGATCCTGATTGGTTGCGGCGATGATACGCACGTTGGTTTTGAGAACGTCCTTGCCTCCGACGCGGCTGAACTCGCGCTCTTGCAGGACGCGCAACAGCTTGGTTTGCAAGGCCAGCGGGATGTCCCCGACCTCGTCGAGAAAGAGCGTTCCCTCTTCGGCCAGCTCGAACCTGCCGACACGCCGTTCGAGGGCCCCGGTAAAGGATCCTTTTTCATGACCGAACAGCTCGCTTTCCAGCAACTCCGTCGGAATCGCGGCGCAGTTGAGCGCGACGAACGATTTGTTCCAGCGCGGTGAGTTGTAGTGGATGGTTTTGGCGACGAGTTCCTTGCCCGTGCCGCTTTCTCCCTGAATCAGGATTGTCGCTTCGCTGTTAACGACCTGGCCGATCGTTTTATAGACCTTTTGCATCGCCCCGCTCGCGCCGATCATGTTCAGGCCGGGCTCGAATCTCTTGCGCACCTCCTGCTTCAATTCTTGAAACTCGCGGTTGAGCTGACGACTCTCCAGGGCGCGCCGGACGATGACCAGAATTTCCTCGAGATCGAACGGCTTGGTTACGTAGTCAAAAGCGCCGTGCTTCATGGCCTCGATCGCGTTGTTCATTGTGTTCTGTGCGGTCATCAGGATAAGGGGAGTTTCGATGCCCTGTTCGCGGGCTTGCTTGAGGAGGCTTAAGCCATCGACATCGGGTAACCGTATATCGAGCAGGCAAACGTCGAAGTGATTTTCCCGCAGTTGTTCGTGCGCCCTTTGTCCGTTGGCGACGGTTTGGACCCAATAGCCTTCGTCCTCGAGGGCTTTTTTCAGCACCCAGCGCAGCGAGTCTTCGTCTTCCGCGACAAGAATTTTTCCCCGATCCATAAAGTCTTCAGCAGCGCGTCAGGTTAGCTGGCGACGGGCAGTGAGACTTTGAAAGTCGTTCCTTCGTTTACCCGGCTTTCGACGCGAATCATGCCGCCGTGTTCTTTAACAATGCGGTGGCAGACCGCAAGTCCCAGACCCGTGCCATGGTTCTTGGTTGTAAAGAAGGGAGAGAAGATGTGGGGCAGGTTCTCCTCGCTGATACCCGGTCCGTTGTCTTTGATATCCACCCAGATGAATTTATCCCGTTCTTTGCCGGGCTCCCGGATATGAAAGTCGGTTTCCATGCGTGTGGCCACCGCAAGATCGCCGTTGCCGGCCATCGCCTGAAGGGCATTTTTGACGATATTGAGGAAGACCTGAGTGAGTTGGTTGCGGTCGCCACGAATGGGCGGCAGGCTGGGATCAAAATGTTTGCGCACTTTGATTTTGGCGTTTTTGCCCTGTTGTTTTTCCAACAAGAGAACTTGATCGAGGATCTCATGGATATTCAGACGTCCCAGATCCAATTTGGCGGGACGCGAGAGGTTCAAGAGCTGTTCCATGAGGTGATCGATGCGGTCGACTTCACGAATGATAATATCGGTGTG
Source organism: Binatia bacterium (assembly GCA_050735755.1). Lineage (GTDB taxonomy): Bacteria > Desulfobacterota > Binatia > UBA9968 > UBA9968 > DATMAM01. Next base: position 6,175 of record JBOHVR010000558.1, on the reverse strand, counting down.
CTCTCTCAGCGCGGGATCCGGCCTGAGCGTGCGCCCGAGCAGTTGCGCCGCTCCCTTGATGCCCCCGAGCGGGTTCTTGATTTCATGCGCGAGACCGGCCGCGAACGTGCCCAGCGTAGCAAGCCGGTCGGAACGCTTCAAATCCTCCTCGAGTTCTCGCCGCCGCGTCAGGTCATGGAGAAGCAGAATAATTCCCAGGGTTTTGCCCTTTTGGTCCTGGAGCGGAAACAGGGCGAGGCCCACGGGAACGTGGCGGCCCCACGGGGTGATGATTTCACCCTCAGCGCGCGTGCTGCTGTGGAAGGAGGCAAGATTCTTCTCGATCATGGCGCCGATCCAGGGGTTTCTCGTGAACACCTGGGAAGAAGAGCGGAGTAAGATTTGGGAGGAAGAGAACTGGAGTAGATTCTCAGCCGCTTGGTTCACAAAACATACGGCGCCGTCGAGATCGACGACAAGAACGCCGTCCTCCAGGCTGGTCAGGATATTTTGCCAAGAAATCTGAACTTGGCGGGCAGGCGTGTCCGGAAGCGGCTTCATGGACTGGCACAAGCTGAAATCATACCAGATCGGACTCTGTGGGCAAGTCTGAGCGCACATCCTCCTGTTGCATTCGCTTCCTTGCCTATGATAAAAATTCAGAGTCATCTGGGCTCGTTCGACAAAGTGGGCCATTGCCCGCTTTTTTATTTCTGGGGTATGACAAAGCAAGATTATTCCGCGATCGCCCGGGTTTGGGAGATTACGGAACCCGTCGCGGCGGAAGAGGGCATGGAAATCGTGGATATTGAATATCGGCACGAGCGCAGCGGCAGGGTACTGCGGATTTATTTAGACAAAGAGAACGGCCCTAACGTGGATGAGTTAAGCCGGATCAGTCGCCAGCTGAGCGATCTTCTGGATGTGCACGATCCGCTGGCGGGTTCTTACGTGCTGGAAGTTTCTTCTCCGGGGATCAACCGCCTGCTGAAGAAGCCGGAACACTTCGCGCGTTTTGTGGGGAAGAGAATTCGCGTCCGCACTCACGAAATGATTCAAGGGAGAAGGTCCTTCTTGGGGCTTCTCAACCAGGTGGAGCAGGATCATATTGTTTTAGACCAGGACCGAAGCGAGTTCCGCATCCCCTTCGCGCTGATTGAAAAGGCGAACTACGAACACGACTGGGGAAAGCGTTCCTGAGAAGGGAACCGGGAGGAGAAATTATGCAGCAAGACCTGAACCGTGTCATCGAGCAGGTAAGCAAAGAGAAAGGCATCGATAAGAGTATCCTGATCGGCGCCCTCGAGAGCGCGATGGTTTCAGCGGCGAAGCGGAAATTTGGTCATCAATGCAAGATTGAAGCTCAGTTCAACCCGGAGCTGGGAGAAGTTGAGCTTTTCGAGGCCAAACTGGTCGTCGAACAAGTTACCGATCCGGCGGTCGAGATCACCTTGGCGGAGGCGCGCGAGACCTACGACCCCGAAGCCCAGATCGGTGATGAGTTGCTGAGTAAGATGGACACATCGGGATTCGGAAGAATTGCCGCGCAAGCCGCCAAGCAGAATATCGTGCAGAGGGTTCGTGACGCGGAACGGGAGATTATCTATAACGAGTTCAAAGGGCGGGTGGGCGAGCTGGTTCACGGGATTGTTCAACGCTTCGAAAGGAAGGATATTATCGTCAACTTGGGGAAGACTGACGCGATTCTTCCCGAGAAGGAGCAGGTCCCGCGCGAGCGCTATCGTCAAGGCGATAGGATTCGCGCCTATATTGTGAGCGTGGAGGTTACGGGCCGGGGCCCGCAAATCGTGCTTTCGCGCACGCATCCCGGAATGTTGATCAAGCTCTTTGCTCAAGAAGTGCCCGAGATTTACGAAGGGATTGTCGAGGTCAAGGGGGCTGCGCGAGAGCCCGGCGGGCGGGCCAAGATCGCGGTCGCCTCACACGACAGCGACGTCGATCCCGTAGGCGCCTGCGTGGGCATGAAAGGAACTCGAGTTCAGTCCGTGGTTCAGGAGTTGAGGGGGGAAAAGATCGATATCGTTCACTGGACTCCCGATCACGCGGAATACGTCTGCCGCGCGCTGGCGCCGGCTAAAGTCTCGAAAATCATCATTGACGATGACGATCATGAGATGGAAGTCATCGTACCCGACGAGCAGTTATCTTTGGCGATCGGAAGAAAGGGACAGAATGTTCGTTTGGCCTCGCGTCTGACGGGCTGGAAGATCGACGTGCGCAGTGAAGCGGAAGCCGACGAGGAGGGCCGCCGCGCCAAGTCCTCCCTCGTGGGGATTCCCGGCGTTAGCGACATTGTGGCTGAATTGCTGTATCAAGACGGTTTTAAATCCGCGGAGGAAGTAGCGGATGCCGATCTGGAAGCGATCCGCGATGTCGAGGGAATTACCCCGGAGAAGGCGGAGGCTATCCATCGCGCCGCCCGCGAGCACGTTGCCGAGCTGAGCAGACGCGCTCTTGAGGAGGCGGCTCGGCAGAGCGCCGCTCTGCAGGCCGAGAAAGTCGCGGCGGAAGCCGAGGCCAAGGGGCAGGAAGTCAGTTAGGTTAAGCCGTTGCAGCGCGGGCACCGGCCGCAAAGGACTTGCGTGGGCTGCGCGAAGCGCGCCGACAAGGAAGCGCTGCTGCGGTTTGTTTGGCACGAAGGAGAACTCAAAATCAGTTTGGGCGGCGTTGGGCGCGGGGGCTACTTGCATAAAAGTACGGAATGTTGGGAGGCTTTGATCCACAGAAAAAACCTTTACCGGACGTTTCACGCGCGGGTTGAGCGCGAGCAGCGAGAGAAGTTTGTACAAACTCTGCGCGGACAACGCTAGGAAATGGACATGTCGAAGATGAGAGTGCATCAACTGGCCAAAGATCTCGGATTAGAAACGAAGGATTTTATCGTCCATTTGGAAAAACTGGGCATAAAGGGAAAGCGCTCCCAAAGCTCCCTCGATGACAGCGAAGTGGCGCGCGCCAAGACGGCGCTGGCGGCGCCGGAAAAACCGCACGTTGTCGTCGGTACAGAGAAAGTCGTTGCGGATCGGGTAGTCACGGCGGCAGATGCCGCTCTCGGAGAAATCAAGGCGCGCGAACAAGTGGTCGAGCGGCGGGTGGGAACCAACGTCATAAGGCGACGGACCAACCGGGTCGAGGTTATTTCTCAAGCGCCCGCGCCGGCCGTTGAGGCGCCTCCCGCGCCCGTGGTCGAAGAATCCAAGCCCGAAGAGCAACCGGTTTCGCTTGAAAAGGCCGTTGACTTCCCTTCGTCCGTTGTCCAATCCGTCACCGAGCCGCCGGTCGAAGCGGAGCCGGCTCACGCCGAGGCGATGCCGACCGAAAGCGTTTCAGTTGCGGAGGCTGCTCCGGAGGCAGAGCCGCCGCCGGCCGAGGCTGTAATCGAGGCGCGCGCGGCCCAGCCCGAAGAGGCGCCGCGCGGCGCCAAAGTCTTGGGACGTATCGATCTCAGGCAAGCCGTCAGGGTCGAACCCGAGCCGGCGCGGCCGGCGCCGCAGCCACAGCCGCCTGTTCCGGCCGCTGAGGAGCCTGATGATGGGGCCCAGGCGCTGCGCGAGAAAGAACAGGTCGGCGAAGGTCCAGCCGAGGAGAAGGCCCCTAAAAGTGTCAGACACAAGAAGCGGGTCATCAAGAAGCAAGGTGCCCTGGATCTCAAGGAGCGGGAGCTTCGCTCGGGACGCATTCCCAAGAAGAAGAGAGCTTTGCCGGGGGTGGAGCAGAGAAAGACTGAAATCACTGTTCCCAAGGCCAGCAAGCGCGTCGTCCGGATCTCTGAAGTCGTCAGCGTTGGCGATCTTGCCCGGCTGATGGGTGTTAAAGCCGGCGAGGTCATCCGCAAGCTCATCGATCTGGGTATGATGGCTACCATCAACCAGATGCTGGATATCGATACGGCCACGGTCGTCGCGTCGGAGTTTGATTATCAAGTTGAGAACGTGGCCTTTGACGCCGAGAGCGCCTTGGAAGTCGACCATGTCGAAGAATCCGCGCGCGACCTTCAGTCGCGCTCCCCGGTGGTCACGATTATGGGACACGTCGATCATGGCAAAACCTCGCTGCTTGACGCGATACGGAGCACCCATGTGACCGCGCAAGAGGCCGGCGGCATTACCCAGCATATTGGCGCTTACCATGTCATCGCTGATGGTCGCAGCGTCACCTTCTTGGACACGCCCGGGCACGAAGCATTTACGGCGATGCGCGCGCGGGGCGCCAAAATTACCGACATTGTGGTTTTAGTTGTCGCGGCGGATGACGGCGTCATGCCGCAAACCGTCGAAGCGATCAACCACGCGCGCGCGGCCGATGTGCCAATTATCGTCGCGGTCAATAAGATCGATCTGCCTAGCGCCAATCTGGAACGGATCAAGAAAGACCTGTCCCAATATGGGCTTGCACCCGAAGAATGGGGCGGCAATACGATCTATGTTCCGGTTTCCGCCAAAACGAAAGAAGGAATCCAACATCTGATTGAAATGTTATTGCTCCAGGCCGATGTGTTGGAGCTCAAGGCCAATCCCAATAAACTGGCGCGCGGGACCATCGTGGAAGCGAAGCTGGATCGAGGGCGAGGTCCGGTCGCGACGCTCTTGGTGCAAGAGGGTACTCTGCGGGTTGGCGATCCCTTTGTGTGCGGTTCGTTTCACGGGCGGGTGCGCGCCATGATTGACGACCGGGGGCGCAAAGTCGAAGCCGCTTCGCCCTCCTTGCCGGTCGAACTCTTGGGCCTTCAGGGCGTCCCGCAGGCGGGTGATTCTCTCGTGGTGTTGACGGACGAGGCGAGGGCGCGGCAAATTGCGGAGCATCGCGGCAAAAAACAGAGAGAAACCGAGCTGGTGAAGTCCGCCAAAGTCTCTCTCGAAGACCTGTATGAGCAGATTAAGGCCGGCGACGTCAAGGAATTGAGAGTGGTGATTAAAGCCGATGTGCATGGGTCGGTGGAAGCCGTGGGCGACGCGTTGACCCGCCTGTCGGCGGAGGATGTAAAACTCCGCGTGATTCATAGCTCGGTTGGCGGCATCACGGAAAGTGATATCCTGCTGGCGGCTGCCTCGAATGCGGTGGTGATTGGATTTAATATCAGACCCGAATCCAAGGCCAGCGCTTTGGCCGCCCAGGAAGGGGTCGACGTGCGCCTCTATACCATTATCTACGATCTTCTCGCCGATGTCCGGGCGGCTATGGAAGGGCTGCTGGAACCCACATTCCGCGAGCAGATTCACGGCCGTGCTCAGGTGCGCCAGATTTTTGCGGTTCGCGGCCAAGGCACGGTTGCGGGATGTTACGTTCAGGAAGGAAAAATCTTGCGCTCCAGCTCGGTGCGGTTGTTGCGAGATCAGGTCGTGGTTCACGAAGGGAAGCTCGCGAGCCTGCGACGCTTTAAAGACGACGTCCGTGAGGTCACTGCGGGGTTTGAATGCGGTCTGGTTCTGGAGGGCTTCCAAGACCTCAAAGCCGGGGACGTCATTGAGGCCTATGAGAAGGTCCCGGTGATCCGCCGCATTACTCCGGTTCCGCGCGAGCGCGAAATGTCGCAGCTGTCCGCGGGAGAAAAGCGATAGGTAGTATTTCCCGACTCCAGAGCAGCCCTCAATGGTCGTGGGGGTATTGAAAGTCAATCTCATCCTGCCCGAAAACCATTCCTTAAAGGGCAAAAGGGGAGTCCTGAAAAGAATCCAGGCGCGAGTCGGCCACCAATTCAATATTTCCGTCACGGAATGCGGCGATCAGGATTTGTGGCAGAGCGCGGTCTTGGGATTCGCCGTTGTGGGCAGCAGCTCCCAGGTGGTGGAAGCGACGCTAGAGAAAGTCGTTGAGTTTGTTGACGGCTTGAACCTGGCCCAGGTCGGCGAAACCGGCACCGAAATCTTTCACTGCTGAATGCGGGCTTGCCCATGGGCATTCGGCATTTGGGCTTCAGAAGCCATGGACACCAAGCGCTCAGATCGATTGGCCGAATTACTGCTGGAAGACGTCGCGGAACTGCTCAACCGCGAGGTTAATGATCCCCGCATTGCTCCCGTCACGCTCACCGGTGTCAACGTTAGCAAGGATCTGAAGCACGCACGCATCTATTTCTCCCTCCTCAATGAAGAAAGCCGCAATCGCGAGGAAGTTTTAGGCGGGCTCCGCAGCGCGATGGGTTTTATCCGCGCGCGCATCGCGAAGCGGCTGAACT
>JBOHVR010000557.1:0-3383 GCA_050735755.1 Binatia bacterium | reverse complement strand
CGGGTAGTGATCGTGATCGGCCGCTCACCCACTTTGCCGCCGGCAAATCTATAAATTTCCTGTACACATTTGACCACTTCAAGTGCATTTTTTTCTACCGATTCGTTCACTGGTTCGTCATTGTTCAAAGCCAGGTCGGCATCTTCCCAAAACGCGTCTATCAGATCGCGAAAATCCCAGCCCGAACACACAAGGCTGTGTCGAATCGTTCCAGGTTCGTTGACGAACAGCGCAAGGTTACCGCGCTCTACATCCAGCTTGATTTGGCCACGGTTGCGATTTTCTACGACAACGCCAGGAGCTAACTCTTTGTGCTTTTCATAATACTCCGCTGTCTGGACGGCACGGCGAAGCCCCGGCGGCATTGAATCTAAGTTGGGGTAGTTCTGGTAGGCAATCTCTTTGACCCAGGCAAATGGGGTATCAGAAACCTGTTTCTTTTTCGGCATGGCGTCCTCTCTAACGCTCTCTCGAAGAAAATGGGGCGCAGCCGGTGAGAGTTGCCGGCGTTCGGGTGTACAGTCCCTAGCGCCCCAAGACCAAACCGCAATTTACACCAAATCTGACGAATCTGAGAAGAGAATTCCTCCTTGAAAGTCTTTTCCCATGTTAACGCCACGTAAACAAAATCGCTGCGACAAACGCACTTCAACGCACTCTAAGCGCACTTAGCCCAAGTTAGCGAGAAGACAGAAGCACAAACAAAAACGGCCACTTGGGAATAGTGACCGTCCTGTCTGGCGAATTCGATTTTTGCCGTCTAAGGCAACTGATACCTTTCCTCTTCCAACAGACGGGCCACAAAAACGTTGCCGCTACTCGAAGACAACGCTGGTGAACGTCACCGCCGAGTTCGTCTCGCGAGTAAAAGCCTGCCGGTACTGGAGAACGCGCCCGTGGCTGCCGTCGAGCAGACGAATTAAGGAGTAGAGGGGTGAAAAGCCGCAGATCCGCCGGCGATCTTGGTCTTTGGCCACCTCGTGGAAAAAGCCCGCGCCGTCGAGACCCGCGAGACGGTCGATAAGACGAAGATCCTCGGCCTCGACCCAATCGAGAAACGACGGCGTGAGCGTCTCTGGGTCGCCGAATTGCGCCCCGACGTGCGCGAGATCGACGCCGGCGACCAGGCACACCCGCCGGCTTTCGCGCTCGATTTGCTCCCGCAGATTGCGCAAACAGCTCTCAATCCTGGGCTCCTTCTCCGGCAGGGTGTTTGCCTCCACCATCGGATGAAATGAAGAAACCAGAATGGGAACGATTCTGAACGGCCGGCTTCGGCCGCTGCGGCGCTCTTGCAAGAGCGAAACATACTTGAGAAATATTACCTGGAATTCTAGCGAATGCTCGCCACGATGCAGGTACTCGTCAACAAAGAGGTCGGCAGAATACCCCTCCTGCAGCCGGCGGACAAATTCCCGATCGGTTTCAACCAGGCCCCAGGGAGTTTCAAAATCCTTTTCCGTAAGGATGAACGGTGTCGAGCCGCCGCAATGAGAAGTCCCCAGCAGCACGTAGAGATCTGCGCCTTCGCTCTGCATCAGCTCCCGATAGGCCCAGGCGTACCCCGGGCCGCCGCGATGAAAGTCGATGTGGGGCGCGACCAGAGCTTTAGGCGCGGGATTCAACGTGTCTTGCAGCGCGGGCCCGGGACCGTCAGGAGTCTGGAAATATCCGTCCAGCTGGTTTTCCAGCTCGCGCGGGTCTTGTTTGTAGACCGTTCCCGCATGAGCTGCCGGGCGCGTCGGCTGACGGCGAAACTCCTCTATCACCTGGCTTTGGCGCTCAAGAAAGCGCTCATTATGGAGAAACAAATTCCGATCGACGGTTTCGAGAAACTCTTGAAGCTCGTGGCCGAAAAGCAGCTCGCCGAACTGCCGGCGGTAGGCTTCCTGGATATCGAGCAACGTGTGGCGCCCATCGAGATGTCCTAGAATAAAGTAAGCCGCGGGCGAGACCACCAGTGTTTGCGCGATGCGCAGCGGATCACGGACACATACCAGTGTTTTTCCTCCTTCTTGCAGCGGAAAAACTTCCAGGGCGCGGAGACGCGGATGTTCATCCATAGCCTCCCAGTGTGAATTTTTCTACGCGCGTGTCAAGATCCTGATCATTCGGCAGCCTTACGCGGCGCTGAAAAGGCCGGAGTTCCTCCCTTCCTGCAGCGGGGCGATTCCGGCGCCGCAGCCGCGGCCGTGCCTGCGGCTCCGGAGCCGGCACCCATGTCAAAACGCACCACTTTTTTTCCGGCTGAACTTACTTTCGCTTGCAACTTCATGAAATTTTTTATAATTGCCAAGCAACGATGGTGTCGTTCTTGATCGGCACAGGGGGATTCGCCCTCAACCAGCTGACTGAGATGGGAAGAATGTTTCTCTTTCTTCTTTCTGCGGTGTTGTTGATTTTTCGTCCTCCAGCCAAACTCAATCTTATCATTCATCATATCAAGACCATAGGCGTCGACTCGCTTTCCGTCGTGGTGCTTTCCGGTTTCTTTACCGGTATGGTGATGGGGTTCCAGGGCTATTACAGCCTCCGCCAATTCAATGCCGAAAGTTGGCTCGGTTCTGCGGCCGCGCTCGGCCTCGTGCGCGAGCTTGGGCCGGTTCTCTCTGCCTTCATGGTAACCGGCCGCACCGGCTCGGCGATGGCAGCCGAGCTGGGCACGATGCGGGCCACGGAACAGATCGATGCGCTCTATTCGATGGCCATCAACCCGGTCAAATACCTGGTCTCACCGCGCATCGCTGCCGGTTTAATTGTCATGCCTCTATTAACGGCCATTTTCGACGTCGTCGGAATCTATGGCGCCTATCTGATCGGCGTCGGACTGCTCGGGGTCAGCTCCGGCAGCTATTTTTCCGGAATGGAAAGCAGCGTCGTTTTCAAGGATGTTTTTAGTGGATTCATGAAGTCCGTGAGTTTTGGTCTTATCATCACGTGGGTTTGTTGCTACAAGGGGTTTAATGCCCCACCCAGGGCGACCGGAGTCAGCCAGGCCACAACGGAGTCGGTCGTGCTCTCCTTTGTTCTCATCCTCGTTTGGGACTATTTTCTGACCTCGGTGATGCTCTGAGTCGATGATACGTGTCGTCAATTTGCACAAGAGCTTTGCGGGACAGCAAGTGCTCAAAGGGGTCAATCTAGAGTTTGCGACCGGAAAAGTTACCACCATAGTCGGTACCAGCGGCTGCGGTAAAACCGTCCTTCTGAAGCATTTGAACGCTCTTCTCTTACCGGATCGGGGTAAGGTTTTGATTGACGGCACGGACATCACCAAGCTCGGACAAAAAGACCTATATACTATGCGCGCTCGTTTCGGCGTTCTTTTTCAAGGAGCCGCGCTCCTGGATTCCATGACGATCTTCGACAACGTGGCGTTTCCG
>JBOHVR010000556.1:0-4592 GCA_050735755.1 Binatia bacterium | reverse complement strand
ATCAAAAAGAAAATCCCTGGGCTTTTTTGACTCGACCCATGCCGCGGCTTAGACTCTGAACTACCTGACAGTCCATGCGATTGTGCGGAAACTGCGGTTGACAATCCGACCGGGAAGGCCTTAGAGTTCAGATGGAAATTGACGCACGTGAGACTCGGAGCCCACTTTAAATTCTCATTGTAATCCAGGGACTTACCTATTTTAACCAAAGAGGAATGCTAAATGGGAGGCAACCATGCTGGCAACGCGGATTCAACAAAAGGAAGGGACCTTTTACTTTATCTCCTACAAGGCCGCCGACCTGCTTGACCACGTCAGGTTCACGAGCCGCTATTATTATGACGGCGAACAAATCGAACCGGAATCCTCAAACGACGACGATGAGGTCGCGCGCTTTATTGCGGGCATCGAAAAAAGTGAAAAAGCCTTCCAGCGCATTTTGAACCGGAGAAAAGTCCGCCAGATCGTCAACTTCTATGAAACCGCCGTCAGCCAGCCGCTGATTCCCGGGACCATCCTGCTTTTTACAGATGAAACACTTCGGTTCAGAAGAGGGGACTCCTCTGAAAGCATCGGGCACCTGAACGAACCCAAAGAAAATTTTCTGATCATCGACGGCCAGCACCGGCTCGCGGCGCTGCATTTTTTTCGCACGCGCCATCCCGACCAAATTGATCGCCTGGAGGTTCCCTGCATTGTGTTCGATGGCAAGAGCGCGGACTTTGCAACGGAGATGTTCGTCATCATCAACTCAACCCATACCCGCATCAACAAATCGCACCTGATCGATCTCTATGAAAGGGTCTCCTGGGAAACGCCGGAAAAGAAATTCGCCGCGAGGATCGTCAACCGTCTTTACGAGGAGCCGGATTCGCCCCTACGCTATAAAATCAATCGGCTGGGAGGCAGAAGCAGACAGGAAAAGTGGATCCTCCAGTCCGAGGTTTTCAACGAAATTCATAAAATCGTTCAAACGAACCGCAGGTATTTCAACGACCAGATGCAAATGCGCGCCGATCGCGCCTATGATTTGGTGCGAGACTATTTCAAGGCCGTGCGCGCGGTCATGAGCGACGTCTGGGGAGAAAATGACAAGTTCATGTTCACGCGCGACGTCACTCTCAAGGCGCTGATTCGCGTTCTCGGGGAGCTGATCCGTGAGCGCAAAACCGTGCGCGCATGGGAAGAAAGGCGCGGCGAACAGGCGTTCCTGCCAGTCCTCCGACCGTGGTCGGAGCTCACGAGGGAGTTTCGCGCCGAAGGATTCTACGAGCGCTTTCCCGCCAAAGGCCAAGTCGAGCGCGTCCGGCGGATTCACCTCCGCTTGGCAAGCGCGCTGCAGAAGCAATAATTCGCTGGTTGCCAGTTCCTGATTCGAGTTTCGAGTCTTTAATGAACCCGAGACCCGAAACTCGGAACCCGAAACAGCTGCGTGGTCTACGGCGTGAGCAGCACCTTGCCCGTGGTCCGGCGGCTTTCCAAGGCCCTCTGTGCCTCCGCGGCCTCTGCCAGAAGGTAGACTTTGTCGATACGAGGCTTCAACTCTCCGGCTTGCACCCAATTAAAGAGATCCCCCGTGCGCCACAGAAGCTCTTCTCTTGTGGCGGCATAATGAAGCAAGGTGGGCCGGGTGACGAACAGCGAACCCTTGGCGGCAAGAAGACCCAAATTCAGCGGCGCAACCGGCCCGCTGGATTGTCCGAACAACACCAGGTAACCCCTTGGGCGCAAACAATCGAGGCTTTTTTCAAACGTGTTCTGCCCCACCGAATCATAGACCACATGAACTCCTTTGCCGCCCGTCAATTTCTTAATTTCCGCGGCAAAATCATTCTGCGTGTAGAGGATCACTTCATCGGCTCCCGCCTCGCGGGCGGCCCGGGCTTTCTCAGAAGTCGAGGCCGTACCGAAAACCGTCGCCCCCAAGCGTTTTGCGATCTGAATGAGAAGCAGTCCAACGCCTCCCGCAGCGGCATGCGCCAGAACCAAGCAACCGGGCTTCAGCAAAAAAGTGGAATGAGTCAAGTAATGAGCCGTCATTCCTTGAAGCATGACCGCTGCCGCCGAGCGCGCATCCAAATTTCTCGGCAGCGGCGCGAGCTTCCAAGCCGGAACAACGGCGTACTCCGCATACGATCCCGGCTCCATCGCATAAGCCACCCGCTCGCCTTCCCGCACCTCCGTCACATTCCCGCCCACGGCGTCAACCGTGCCGGCTCCTTCCATTCCCAAAGTAAAAGGTAGTGGATTTTGATACAGGCCCGTCCGCTGATAGATATCAATGAAATTGACTCCGATGGCTTCGAGCTTGACGCGTGCCTGTCCGGAAGCGGGCTCCGGCAGGGGAATTTGTTCGTGCTTGAGAACCTCCGCCGCTCCGTATTGATGAATACGAATCGCCTTCATTGCGTTACCTCGTTTTTATTTGATCAGCGGGCATTCCACGCCAAAACCACAATTTCGGTCGGTTCCGGAAGTTGACTCTTGGCAATAGTGAATACCCGGCCGTTAATTTTTCTCACGCGCGGGTGGCCGTGCGTAAACTCCTCTACGGCGCCGTGCCACCAGTAATGCTCGGGAATGGCAATACGTGGCTTAACCTGGCTTGTCACCTTTCTCGCTTCGCCGGGCGTAATCGTATACATTCCGCCCGCCAGGGGGACCAAGAGAATGTCGATCTTACCCAATATCCGAAGCTGCTCGGGAGTCAGGAGATGCCCCAAATCTCCCAAATGCGCGATGCAAACGTTGTCCACCCGGAATACAAAGATAGCGTTCTTGCCGCGTTGCAGTCCCTGACTCTTATCGTGAAAGGCCGGGACGGTGTAGATGGATGCGTCACGGATGGTCGTGTGAATCTTGTTCCAGGTTTCCCCGCCGAGAGTTAACCCCTGCAGAACAACCGGAGTGCCGCGCGCCATCCAGATGTTGCTATGAGACCCGTGCTGATGGCTGGTCGTGACGATATGCTGTGGCAAGGTCGGCCAGAACAGATCGTCCCGTCTATGAGGATCGGTGAGGATGCGCGTTCCTTTGGACGAGGTAATCTGGAAAGTGGCATGGCCGAACCACTCCAAAGTCACCGACCCCGGCTGCCCGGAGTATGCCGCCCTGCGGACGACCTCAATCTCATGACAGAAGCCGAATACCACAGTCGGAAACAAAAGGATGGACAACAACAGCCCCACTCTCGCATAGACACTTTGCTCAATCAGGCCCGTTCGCAAACAGTTCATCCGTGATTTCACAGTCCTTGGGTGCGCTTTACAGTTCTAACGCGAGCTCTTGAGACGCAGGAGCCGTCGGGTCCGTTTTCGCCTGGATGTTGTCTGGGATTTCATGGGAGGCTGAGGCTTCCGCCTTGACCCTGCTTGAGCCTAAATGAGTCCCCACCGTCTGCGAAACCACCACTCGGCGCTGAGCAACGCCAGAAGCAGCGAGAAAAGCCAGGGGTTGCTCCACAGCCGGACTTGCCTTCTCTCAACGATTTCAGAGGGAGCAAGTTGTTTAAGCTTGTCCAGCGCTTGTTCCAACCTTTGATCACTCCATTGCGAGCTGGCCATGAATTCCCCGTGACTTTGCCGCGCTAGATCCTGCAGCGGCGGGAGGCGCGGGCGCCCGTCATCCACTTCGCCATAAGGAAAAGAAACCAAGAAGCTCTTGCTGTCTTTCCCCAGCAACCGGCCGGACAGTTCCGCTTCCGCTTCCAAACGATAGGAGCCCTCTTTGATCGGAATGAATTCTGCGCTGTACTGTTCGCCATCCGGGATCGCGTCGACCGCAATGCGGTCGTCTTCCGGATCGATCACGCGAAGACGAACCGCCGCGTGCGCAACCGGCGTGAAATCATCTTTCAAAACGCGGATTTTGAACTGGATTTTTTCTCCCGGCACCCTGCGATCGCCAACGGAAAGGATCTCCACTTGCTCGAACGAAGGTTCCTGGGAAAGCCAGCGCACAGCCTGGCGAATCAGCTTCAAATGGCTTTGAGGGCTTTCTCCCTGCCCCACTGACAGAAAGTTCCAGCGCCAGAAATCATCGCTCATGAGAGCCATGGTCCTGCCCTTCGCGAACTTTCCCACAGCCAGCAAAGGTCTCCCGGCATCGACGCCGTCGGAGCCGGTCGTTAAAAGAACTTCGCCATTGGACCCCGAAACAGGGTTTAGCGTCGATAGAGGCGGCATTCTCTTCCACGTTTCTTCGTTGGCTTGAAGGTCCGGCGACAGACGGGTGATCGGGTGATTTTTTCCCGCGGGACTGAGCAGCGCGCGATATTTCATTCCGGTGAGAAAAGCGCCCTTCCCGTTCAGCTTGACGGGGAGGACCTCGCTCAGAGGACTCTCGTGATACCCGCCACTGTCAAAGGAACGGATTCCCCCCAGCATCGCCAACCCTCCCCCGTTGCGGACAAAATCTCTCACCCTTTCAAGGTAGAGCGCATTGAAATAGGAGCGATGCGAAAAGTCGTCAAAGAAAACCACGTCAAAATTTTTGAGTTCCTCGAGGAAGATTTCATCCGTCGGAAACGGAATGAGGCTCAGCTGGTTGTCGGGAACGTCGACGCTATCCGTGGGGGTGCGCAAAAACACAAA